>DALZBD010000195.1:0-7295 GCA_031977515.1 Bacteroides sp.
CTCATTTTTCTATTTTGAGACAGCCTATGGTCGCGGCCGGTTATATTTGTCGGTCAGGATACCTTATTTTCCGGTTTTCCAGCCAGAAATGCTTTTATATTGCTTACCATAATCTCCATCAGCCGTTGACGGGATGCTTCAGTAGCCCATGCGATATGAGGGGTAATGTAGCAGTTCCTGGCAGTAAGTAGAGGATTATCGGGTAGGGGAGGTTCGGTAGATAATACATCTACTCCTGCGGCATATATCTTTTCGTTGTTAAGTGCATCTGCGAGTGCTTTTTCGTCGACCAAAGGTCCTCTTCCTGTATTGATCAGGATAGCTGTCGGTTTCATCAGTGCGAGACGCTCTTCGTTGACCATTTTTTTTGTCTCTTCTGTAAGCGGACAATGCAGACTGACAATATCGGAGGTTGCGAACAATTTGTCCAGTTCCAGTTTTTTGATTTCCGGTGGCAATTGTAACGAGCTTTTGGAGGTGTAGGCATATACCCGCATACCAAAGCCCAAAGCAATACGTGCTGTTTTAAGGCCCGTATGTCCGAGCCCGATAATACCTATTCTTTTTCCTTGCAGCTCGATAAGAGGGGTATCCCAGAAACAGAAATCACTGTTGTTGCTCCATCTGCCCTGTCGCACCTCATCGGAATGTAGTTTTACCTGTTGGGTAATATTCAGAATGTGGGCAAATACCATTTGGGCGACAGAAGGGGTACTGTAGGCAGGTATATTTGTGACTACAATGCCTTGAGCTTTAGCAGCCTCCGTATCCACCACATTGTAACCTGTAGCCAATACACCGATGTATTTCAGTGCAGGCAGTTTTTTCAGGACATCTGCGGAAAGTATTACTTTATTGGTGAGTAATATATCGGCATCCACTGCATGTTTGTGTAGTTCCTCAGGGGATGTACGTTCGTAAACAGTACATTCTCCCAATTCTTCCAGTGGCTCCCAGGAAAGATCTCCGGGATTGACTGTATAACCATCCAATACAACTATTTTCATATATGTAAATTTTATGTACTCAGATAAATCTCTGATACCACAGACGAAGTATTCTTTCATCGGGTATCGTTTTTCTTTTTTATATGTAAGGGTATGGTTTATTGTGTGTTGTGTCGATAGAAAGTAAATAGGTTAGGGAGACTATTTTTTGTATTTATCTCCCCAGATCTGTTTCATGTATTCAGCCAATCTGGCTTCCGCGGGACTATTTGACTGAGGTTCCCATAACTGATTGTTTTTTATCTCATCCGGCAGGAATTGTTGCTGAACGAAATTTCCTTTGTAGTTATGCGCATATTTATATTCATCTCCATATCCCAACTGCTTCATCAATTTCGTAGGTGCGTTGCGCAAATGGAGCGGTACCGGCAGGTTGCCCGTTTTGCGTACCAGATCCAATGCATTGTTGATAGCCATATAGGCGGAATTGCTTTTGGGACTGGTGGCCAGATAAATCGTTAATTCTGCCAACGGTATACGTCCTTCCGGCCAACCGATCTTCATCAGGGTATCAAAGCAGGCATTGGCCAATAACAGGGCATTGGGGTTGGCCAGACCGATGTCTTCCGCTGCAAGGATCACCAGGCGACGGGCAATGAATGCCGGGTCTTCTCCTCCTTCTACCATGCGGGCCAGCCAGTAGATGGCTGCATCCGGATCACTGCCCCGGATGGATTTGATAAAAGCAGAGATAATATCGTAGTGCATCTCTCCGTCTTTGTCGTAAGCCAGAGGATTTTGTTGCAACCGTTCGGTCACTACTTCGTCGGTAATGATCACTTTAGGTTCTGTATCCGACTCTACTACCAGTTCCAGTATATTCAATAGCTTGCGTGCATCTCCTCCGGAGAAACGGAGCATAGCAGCAGTCTCTTTTACTTCAATGTCTCTTTCCTTCAATACCACATCGGTAGTGATGGCCCGGTCTAATAATTCCAACAGGTCTTCTTTTTCCAGAGATTTCAGCACATACAGCTGGCTGCGGGAGAGGAGGGGACGGATGACTTCAAAAGATGGATTTTCCGTAGTGGCTCCGATGAGTGTGATCGTTCCCTGCTCTACTGCGCCTAACAGGGAATCCTGTTGCGATTTGCTGAAACGATGGATTTCATCGATAAACAGGATAGGGCTGGCCTGGGAAAAGAAACGATTGTTTTTGGAACGTTCGATCACTTCCCGTACATCTTTGACTCCGGAAGTTACTGCGCTCAGGGTATAGAAAGGAGTCTCCAGTTTGTTGGCGATGATCTGTGCCAGGGTGGTTTTCCCTACTCCCGGAGGCCCCCAGAGTATGAAGGATGAAATACGCCCTGCGTCAATCATCTTTCTCAGGATAGCTCCTTCGCCCACGAGATGTTTCTGTCCGATGTATTCGTCCAGGGTTTTCGGGCGTAATCTTTCCGCTAATGGTTTCATTCTGTTTATTTCGGGTTTAATAGGTTCAATTTAAAAAATCATTTGTATCATGAAACGTATCCCGTGTTTATTGACACCAGGATTGTCCAGATAAGTTAATCTTCTAACATATTCAATATGTAAAAGTTTGAAAATGTTGTAGATTCCTACGCTGGCCTCCATATAGGGAACTTTGGGATCCATGACGAAACTTGTAAACTCTCCGTCACGCATAGGGAAGAGAAACAGGTTGTCATTCATGCTTCTGAACGGATTGTTTTTATCTGTCAGGGTCCCATACAAAGCCCGGAAGCGGAATGTTTCTCTCCATTTGAGTTTTTTGATAAGTGGTATACGGTTGAACAGCTTACCATTCATATCGTAAGTCATGGCCAGAGATGCATAACGATCGTTCAGGAACTCCATGTTATTGATCAGGTTGAATGTTTCCTTCTGTGTGATATAGGAGAGGTTCGCTGCCGGCATGATCAGCAAAGGGAAGGGTACGGTATTCCATTGTATACCGCCTCTCAGTGTCATGTCTACTTTTCCCCAGGAGGAAAGCCAGAAACGTTTCCAGATACTTGCCTCGGTCAGGTTGAAGTTGTACTGTCCACCCAGAAGGCCATCGAACCCGGCTGTATGGGACAGGGTAAATACCGGTGCATCGAGTGATACGGGACGCCGCCGCTGCTTGGTATTGATAAATGTTTCTCCCGGTGCATAGCGCAAAGTAACTCCTACTTCAGATGTGGTGATGTCGTGTATAGGAGTGCGTTTCGCATCATTGCGTAAGTAATGCAGGTTTCCCGTGGGCTCGTCGTTGCGTCGTCGTGCCAGAGCGGATACCGAGAATCCGGACATCAATTCCAGTTCGTATTTGAAAGATTGTTCCCGGATGTAAGACATCTGGTCTACAGTGCTTACTTTGAAGGAGACAAACACATTGTCTTTATCTGTGTCCAGGAATTTATCCATAGGCGACATAACATCGTACCGATAAGTAGCCGAGATATTGTGTTTGGGAAATTCCCAGGGGAAAAATTCATTTTTATGGAAAGAGTAGGTGAGGGTTCCTTCGTATTTCCATTTTTTGTCTTTCAGACCGTAAGCACCGTATCCGCTGGCAAATAACTGAGGATGCAGTTTGGCTGTGGTCATACCACTGAGACGAAAACGGGTACCATCTACGTAGTTTCCTGTGATCATCGTATTGATCGGACCGAAATCGAATTTACTTGGTTTTTCTCTGGTGCCGGTCTCTACATAATTTTCGATCAATGCTTTGGCTCCGAAGATCACGAAGCGGAATCCCGGAACACGTTCGATACGGTTCATGAACAAGTCCATACTGCTTTCCGTACGTGTCAGTGGTACCTGTCGCATACTGGCCCAGTATTCATCACTGCGATTCATCATATCCGCGTCTTTGACAATATTGCCTCGCAGACGGAAAAGACGTGGTTCGATCTCAGCAAATGAATAATCGGTATATTTGGTGGTACGTTGTATCTCGACTCCCTGGATGGCTTTCATCACCATCAGGCTTACCGTCATGTCATCGTCTGTAAGTACCCAGTTGCCATTGGGAAGTTGTTCGTACAACTGAACGATATCCAGGTTTTCCACGAAGTTCACTCCTGTCTTTTTGGGCAGATTCATGGTACATTTTTTCACAGCATAGGAGGAGTCGTTCAACACATACAGATGTCCTGTGAATCCGAAGTCCTGTGAATTTTCCGGAACAAAAGTCAGATGTACACATTCGTGGCGATCTACCATGATTGTGTCCATCAGGAAAAAACGATAAAAAGAGATGGCGTGATTACTGATGGGACTGACAAAGCGTTTTTGCAACAGGCGGATATCATCGTCATAGATATTCACATCGGCAAACACATCATTCAGTACGGTTCCAAGTGCATCACCTGTAGAAAAGAATTCTTCGATACCGTTGGAATTCATCCCTTCGATGATTGTTTTTTCGCTTTTGGGGTCTTTCCGGAAAATGGTTCTCGAAACGGTCTCTTGTACGGAGAGGGGGAGGATCATTTTGTTGGTTACCGGCGAGATTTCTACCTGGTCACGTAAGAAAGAGAACTTCTTATATATCCCTTTCTGGAGACTTTCTTCGGTGATGTCGTTGATCGACATCTTCATCTTTTGATATTTGTAGTATTGATAGAAATCATTCTCTTCGAGATTCTGTGCCTTTTTGTGAGCGATCACTTGTCGCATGAAGTCTACTGCCGGATTGTTTCTGCGGGAATATCTTTCTTTTTGCGGTTTTACCACCACTTCATCCAGTAGGATATCGTCGGTCTGTAGTTGCACATTCAGTTCACGGGTGTTCGCATCGATCTGTACTACTTTTGTCACATATCCGATTGCTGAAAAGGTCACTTCGTTCCAACCTCGTCGGGTCTCGAGTTGAAATTCTCCATTGGCATTGGAGATCGTACCTACTCCTTTCCCTTCATAAAAGACAGATATATACATCAAAGGTTCCTGAGTAAGGGAATCGGTAATGACCCCTTTGATCTGTGCGAAAGCAGCAGGAGCAAGAAGGAGAAACAACAGTAGCAGAAGTATTTGGTAAACGCGTTGTTGCATATAAAGTAATAAGATATCGCTGCAAAGTTAAGAAATAAGATGCAGTTGGTTTGCTAAATTAACCTAACAAAAAACAGTATTGTTTAAGAGGTTATGAGTTTTTAGAAACCTTTCTTACTGAAATGAAAAAGCTGTATAAAAAAGGACAATGCCTGGCATTGTCCTTTTAAATTTCTGAGGAAAAAATGTTTCAATAGTAAATCTATTTTCTTTCGACTGTGTCAATTCTATATTGAGACATTTGAAGGAATTGATCTATCTTCTGATTTCAGTTTATGATTGATTCAGCAATATCTGTACGATCCTTTCTGCTGTGTGTCCATCCCAACGTTCCGGAAGTTCCCCTTGTTTCCAATCGCCTGTTAATGCTTTCTCCAGAGTTTCTCCTAACAACTGAGGATCTTCTCCCACCAGGACATTGGTGCCTATGCGGCAGGTTTCCGGATGCTCAGCATACGTATTAAGAGTAAGGCAGGGAATACCCAGGAACGTTGCTTCTTCTGCTACATTTCCCGAATCTGTGACGATCACCTGTGCATGGTTCATCAGGTAGCCAAAGTACAGATAACTCTGGGGAGGGAGTAAATGCAACTGTGGGGAATTGAGATTCAGTTCTTTTACTGCATCACGCATGTAGGGATGTAACGGAGCAACGATGGGAGTATTTCCTGCTTTTTCTATCAATTGTTTCATCAGGTTACGGAATTTCCCTTTGTTGTTTATCAGTTGTCTGCGATTCAGAGTGAGCAGGATATATTTTTTCTCTTTCAATCCCAGTACGGGAAACCATACAGGACATAACAGCCGGTTGCGGTTGTATCGGATGGAATCGATCAATATATTACCTACATAGTAGATATTTTCATTTTCCACACCTGTCTGGTTTAGGTTACGGTTTGCAATCATCCCGGCAATGAATAGATAATCGGAGAGTCCTTCAATGATCATTCTGTTGGCCTCTTTAGGCATCTGCATATCGAACGAGCGGGTACCGGCAACCAGGTGAGCTACCCGTATGTTGTGTTTCTTTGCTGTGATCGCACAACTCATTGTAGCTGTCAGGTCATCTACAACCAGTACTACATGGGCGGGATTTTCTGTCAGCTCTTTGTCGAAAGCAATCATAATTCCGGCCGCTAACTGAGAGGGATTCCGGCTTCCAACTCCGAGATAAATATTGGGCGCTTTGATTTGCAGATCTGCAAAAAGCGACGGGTCCAGGCTCTCGTCGTTCTCCGGGCCAGTATAGACCAGACGATAGGAGATACGCTTGCCCTGTGTACGGGCGTTTTCTATGGCACGTACAATAGGAGCAATTTTCATAAAATTGGGGCGGGCCCCTGCGACAATCGTTATTTTCATTTCAGTTTCTGATCAGGTTTAATGAAACAAATGTACATTTAATTATAGAATTATTCGTTTCTTTGCAGTGAAAAAATAATCTATGCCTTCATTTGTACAAATTATAGAATTTGCCGGGACGTTTGCCTTTGCTATTAGTGGTATTCGTCTGGCGTCGGCCAAACAATTTGACTGGTTTGGTGCCTATGTTGTAGGATTGACCACTGCTATTGGAGGGGGTACGATCCGTGATCTGTTGTTGGGAGTCACTCCGTTCTGGATGACCGATCCGAGCTATCTGATCTGTTCGGGGCTGGCACTGATCTGGGTGATTCTTTTCAGTAAGACACTTATTCATCTCAATAACACCTTTTTTATATTCGATACCATTGGCTTGGCTCTTTTCACTATGGTTGGTATTACCAAAGCTCTGGCTCTTGGGTTTCCTTTCTGGGTAGCTATTATTATGGGGTGTGTTACCGGTGCTGCCGGAGGAGTGATGCGCGATGTTCTTATCAATGAACTTCCTTTGATCTTTCGCAAAGAGATCTATGCGATGGCGTGTATGATCGGTGGATTGGTATATTATGTCTGTCGTTGGTTGGGTCTGGATCCGATCATGACGCAGCTATTGGGGGGATTTACTATCTTTCTGGTGAGAGTGCTGGCGGTAAAATATCAGATCGGATTGCCTATTCTTAAAGGAGAAGCATAGTTTCAAAAATAGGCAGAGGTCTCTTTGTATTCGGATATTTTTTTCTCTCTTTCTTTTTTGAGATGTAAAATAGAGGGTAGACACATATATTATGGTAGATACAAAATATGGGATAGCCACCAGATATAGGAGAAGCAAGGTATTGCGTCTCTACAGGTGATTTATATTTCCAGAAAAACAAATAACGGATGTAGAGACACAATAGGTTGCGTCTGAAAAAAGAA
>DALZBD010000196.1:0-7293 GCA_031977515.1 Bacteroides sp.
AGTCCACGCCCCGGGAGTTGTTTCTCAACTGATGACAGAAATCCCCGTATCCGGCTGCATGGGCCGAAGAGATCACTGCGATACGTTGCGGCAACAAAGGCATGGAGAGTTCTTTGTTGAGGGCAATCACTCCCTCCTGCTCCAACTGAAGAAGGATCTCCCGCCTGCGCCGGGCCATATCACCCAGCGTATAGTTGGGATCAATATCCTGTACGGTCAGGCTATAGCCGTAAAGCTCATGGAAATCCACCGTAACCTTCACCTGTACCTTTATACCGGAGACAAAAGGCTGTCCTGTCGTCTCTTCGAAATAAGGTTTCAGCAGCCGATAGACATTGGCCCACACCGTACCCCGTGCTTTAGCCATCAGTTGGTTGCTACGCGGATCTTTCTGTACAAACTCCAGGTAACAATGGCCGGTATGTGACGAGCGTACATCGCTCAGCTCGGCCTGTATCCAATATTCATCCGGCAGACACTGGCTGATGCTCCTGCGCACCAGCGCATTCAAAGCATGTAACGAAAGAGGGGAAGCAGATTCCATCATCCTGATTTTCAGTCGCTGTCAACAGACCTGTTATTTATTTTCTTTCTTCTATTGCGGTCTGGTATGCTTTCCACATATCAGGTACACCGTAGCCATAGATATTATCGGGATATTCCGCACGGTCACCGGCACGACGTACCAGTTCGATCACCTCTCTGGCCGTTAGCCACGGACAAGCCTGCCACAGGCACGTCACCATGCCACACATAATAGGTGAAGAAAAAGAGGTACCATTGGCCGGACGCAGGTTACCATCCGTACCCATTACATCTGCCCTCAGCCCTACAGCCACCACATCCGGTTTGATGCGGTTGTCTGCCGTATTTCCAATGGATGAGAAAGGAGCCAGCACTCTTTTTTTATCAATCGCTCCTACCGTCAACACATCTTCCGCATCTCCCGGAGGAGTAGTTTTCTTCCAGGAGCCCGCACCGGCATTTCCTGCACTGCAAACCACCACCATTCCTTTATCGGCTGCTTTAGCTGCCTGACGAGACATCAAAGCAAAATGCCCGTCCAGGTTGCGATAGGTATAATCTTTACTCTTATCATCGAACGAATAGTATCCCAATGAAGTATTTATCACATCTACACCTACGCTATCTGCAAATTCGATAGCAGCCGCCCAATAATCCTGTTCCACCAGATGCTCGGAATACTCGTCTTCGCTACGCAACAGCCAGAAAGAGGCTTCCGGAGCTGTTCCGATCATCACATGGGGTTTGTTCATTCCGATACAGGAAAGTACACACATGCCATGACTGCTCTCGGCATAAATATCTGAAGCCGGATTCACAAAGTCACGCGTACCCAATACCCGTATGTTGCGCATGGCATCGATCACATCGGCATTATGAAAACCGGCATCGATCACAGCAATCGTCATACCTTCTCCATGAAACCCTGCTTCATGCAGTTTATGGCCATTGCCGATCTCGATTTGTGTGATAGCAGGTCCGTACAAACTATCACTTACGACAGGAGCATTTATCAAGCTATCTCTCTGAGTAGCTGCAGAAGGTTTGGACGGATCGGGAGCGATCCATACTTTTTCCACTTCACGTACAAAAGGAAGAAGAGCAATGTGATCGATCAGCGTGGTATCGTTGCAGGAAACAGTGACAAAATTGTCCCATTTGCCAGTCACTACTATATTCACTCCATAATTGCGGATAGCATCTACGTAGACCTGAGATACAGGCAGATCGGTAGAGTCTACTGCCAATCCCTGACGTGCTCTGCGGTCCAATGCTTTCTGAGAAAGGAACTCCTGCGGTCTGTCTAATGAATACGTAGTCTGTGCCTTGTCTGTCAGAGATATGCGATACTTCAATGTATCCCCGTGTGCAGCGGCCATCATCGCCACCCTAAACAGGATCATTACTGCCGAAAAACGTAAAAATATTCTTTTCATATATGTTATTTTATTATTATTTCCTTTGTTCTCAACAACTCTGAATCACCCCAAGGTATTTCCAATCGTCATTGACTTTGTCGACCGTTGGTTCGTAAATCGTTAACGTTCCTTGATGTTCATAATCAAATGATGGTCATGACCGAAGGGAGTAAATCGTAAATTCCCCGATTCCCCTTTGCGAAGCAATAAACGCTCCTCCCAATACACGGTCACCGTCATAGAACACCGCTGATTGCCCGGGAGTCACGGCAGAAGCCTCCTCCCGAAAATGTACCAACAACCTGTCGTCTTCCAGGCGACGTACCTGACAGGGAATAGGTCGGCTGCGATAGCGAATACGAACGGACAGATCGGGACAGGAGAAAAACTCTTTTTCATCCACGATCTGCGCATCTTCTATCAGCATATACTCCGTCTGCAGTTCTTCCGCATCACCCAGCATCACCGTGTTTTTGTCCGGATTGATACGCAACACATACGCTGGCTTGCCCAGAGCTATCTCCAGCCCTTTACGCTGTCCGATGGTATAATAAGGATACCCCTTATGCTCTCCCAGTTTCACACCGGCCGGATTGACAAACCAACCGGGACCTATCTCCCGGTCCAGATCCGGATGTTGCTCCCGCAGAAAATCCCTGTAATCCCCTTTTATAAAACAAACCTCCATACTCTCTCCTTCACTGGCTTTGGCAGCAAAGCCTTTCTGCCGGAGATAGTCACGCACTTTATCTTTGGTAAATCCACCCAGCGGAAACAGTGTTCGCCGGAGCGTATCCTGCCCCAGACGCCAAAGGAAATAAGACTGATCTTTCCTGATGTCTTCTCCGGCTACGATGTAGATGTGATCGTCACGCTCTTCCAACCTGCTATAATGTCCGGTAGCAATCCATCGACAGCCAAGCCGGTCGGCCCATTCGGTAAGTACACGAAATTTAAAGAGAGGATTGCACATGACACAGGGGTTGGGTGTACGTCCTCTGCGGTATTCATCCACAAAGTTACGAACCACCGTATCACGGAAAGGAATATGTTCATCGGCCACATGATGTTCAATGCCTATGCGATCGGCCAGTTCACGGGCACCTGCCGGCTCATCGCCCCAGACACGCATCGTCACACCTACAATCTCGTACCCTTGTTCCTGCAACATCAGGCAGACAGCAGAACTGTCTATTCCACCGCTCATTCCTACCAATACCCTATTGTCTGCTGAAATCATCTGAGTACACTGTTTGTTCTTTTTTGCAAAGATAATAAAAGCCGGGGGTATAGAAACAAACTTGTTTGATTTCTATGCCGAGACGTATCCTATCTTCTATAAAGAGAAGGATACCAGTGCAGACGATTGCATAGCAATATCAGGAAAGAGAATCTCCCACCCAAAGATCAGCCATTCCCTGGTGGATACAGATAACGATTTCCTGTAGAGACGCATATTTGCGTCTCGTATTAGGTATATGCCAACTGATAGGAGACGAAAGTATGCGTCTCTACAAATAATCAAAGATTTCAGAAATATTTTTCCCACACATACCGCAGCGGACTGAGCAGACGCGCTGTAAAACTTTGTTCATCGGTCATGATCTCAGCGATACCGGCCAGTTCACCCATAAACTCCAGTTCTCTCTGATAAGAAGTACACAACTCCTGCGGCAGGCACACGGTGACTGCATAGGTATCATCCCTGGGTATCATAGCCACCGAAGAGACTCTTCCTGTCAGGAAACCATACTCCAAATAAGGATATCCCGTCAGACGGATATTTACCCGTTGTCCTGTACGTACCTTTCCGGCACCTTCCAGAGGGATACGGACCTTACCGATCAGTTCTCCCGGATCGGCAGTCACCACTGAGAATACCGGATCTCCCGCTTGTACATGTTGACTGGTCTGCCAGACTTCATTGTAAGACAGTACTCCTTCTACCGGAGAGATCAGCAGGTAATGCAGTTCCCACTCCCCGATCGCCCGGTGAAGTTCATCTGTTGCAGTCTGCAATTCGGTATACAAGCGATTGAGTTCCCGGACACGTTCCATCCGGATCTCTACTACCTCCTGTTGCAGGCGAGCTTCCTGAATACGTGCAGTGGACAGAGAAGAAAAACGCTGTTCGGCTGTCTGTTTCCAGGAAAGATACGCCTGCCGGGCCTCTTCGTAACCGGCCTTCGAGGTTACTCCCTGTTCAAACAGACGCTGTTCTCTAAGAAAAGCTGTTTCGGCTATTTTCATCTCTTCCCGGTTCAGTTCTACCTGCGTATGTAATGAACGTATGTAATGTGTATATTCGCGACTCTCCTGCAAGACTGCTTTCTCTTTCTGTGCATAGAGATCGTGCCGGAAAAAATCGCGGTAAGAGGTCAGGGTCTTCAGAAAGGAAGCATATGTACCCTGTACCTCACCCAGCCTTGCGTATTCCGGGAATACTGTCTGTTGCACAGAGAGACTGTCTATTACACCCAGAGAAGACAACAGTTTTTTTACTGCCAGTACATCCTGTGTCACTGCTGTATTCTCCAATACCGCCACAATCTCCCCCCGGTCTATGCGACTCCCCTCTTCTTTACGGAGTTCGGTGATCCGGCCTGTAGAGGCAGCCATCAACCAGACGGGCGGATATTCCGTAGTTACGGTGATCTCTCCTTCTACTACATCGGGATAATTGAAAAAACATCCTCCTATAAACAGCAACAACAGCCCCCCGAAAAAGACCGAAGTTCCCCAACGCACCAGTGCACGGGGCGGACGGGTCAGTATCTCCTGTACTTCGGGATTGTGTATGACAATCTTTTTTTTACGATCCTTTTCCATCAGAGCTCCAATTGATTTTTCACCAGATGGTAGTATATACCCTGCCGGGCTATCAGTTCTTCGTGTGTGCCAACCTCGGCGATCTGTCCCTGTTCGATAACTACGATCTGGTCTGCACGGCGCACCGTGCTCAGGCGGTGCGCCACCACCACCGAAGTACGTCCCCGGAAAAAGGTCTCCAGGTTGCCAAGGATAGTGCGTTCGTTGTTGGCATCCAACGCATTGGTAGCTTCATCAAAAAAGATAAATTCCGGATCTTTGTACACCGCGCGGGCAATCAGTATACGCTGCCGTTGTCCCTGGCTCACTCCGTTTCCCTCCTGTCCGATCTTTGTGTTATAGCCCAGCGGAAGGCTCTCGATAAACTCTTCAATATTGGCCACATGTGCCGCATGGCGGAGCCGGTCTTCGTCTACCCGTTCTACTCCCGGAGCAATGTTTCCGGCAATAGTGTCGGAAAAAATAAATCCATCCTGCATCACGATACCACATCGTTTGCGCCACTCCCGGATGCTGTATTGAGACAACTTCCGGTCGCCCAGCAGGATCTCCCCGCCATCCGCAGGATAGAATCCCAACAATAGCTTCACCAAAGTAGTCTTTCCGCTGCCACTGGTACCCACAATAGCCGTTTGTTTTCCGGCAGGTATCACCAGACTGATCCTGTCTAAGGTAGGGTATTCGCTCAGTTTGTCGTAACGGAATGTCAGGTTGCGAACCTCCAACGCCTGCATTTGGGGTATCTCTCCGATACCCGGTCGTTCCGGATCCTCTTCTTCGGATTTGTCGCATACTTCACTCAGCCTCTCCAGACTCAGGCGGGCATCCTGCATATCCCGTGCAAAGCCGATCAACTGGTCCACCGGACTGTTGAGTTGTCCGATGATATACTGCACGGCAAGCATCATCCCCAGCGTCATCTCTCCGCGTACCACCAGCCCGGCCACCAGAGCAGTGATGATCACATTCTTGGTCTGGTTGATAAAAACCGCTCCGGAGTCCTGGTATTGTTTCAAAGCCAGGCTACGCACACTTACTTCGAACAACCGGGCCTGAATTCGCTCCCATTCCCACCGTTTCTGCTGCTCACAGGCACTCAGTTTTATCTCCTGCATGCCATGCACCAATTGCACCAGTTTGCTCTGATTCTCTGCCTGCTGTGCAAAACGTTTGTGATCGAGCTGTGCCCTCTTTTTCATAAACACCCGGACATAGAGGACGTACAGCAGGCTGCCTGTGGCAAAGATCAGAAACACCAAAGGACTGTACAGGAAAAGTACCAGACCGAAAATAACGAGATTGAACAAAGAAAAAAGTATATTGAGGCTCGATCCGGTGAGGAAATTCTGGATACGGGTCTGGTCATTGATCCGTTGCAGGATATCCCCTGTCATCTTTGTATCGAAATAGCTGATCGGCAACCGCATCAGCTTGATCAGAAAATCGGAGATCAGCGAGATATTGATGCGTATTCCGATGTGCAACAAGATCCATCCGCGTATAAATTCCACCACGGTACTACTAAACGTCAGTACCAGTTGCCCGAGAAGTACTAAGTAAATAAAATTCAGATTCTGGTTGGTAATCCCAAAATCCACCACAGACTGTGTCAGGAAAGGTAGTAAAAGCTGTATCAGGCTTCCCAGCAGCAACCCCAGCAGCAGTTGCACGATCAATCGACGATAAGGACGAAGATAAGAAAAAAGGAATCCTGCTTTTCCGGGAGTACCTTCCTGATCTTTCGCCGCATAAAAATCAGGGGTAGGTTCCAGCAAAAGTGCAATACCAGTCATTCCTTCCTCTTCAGAAGAGCTGAGCCAATGCCGGCAAAACTCCTCTTTGGTATATTTCACCTTTGCCGTACCCGGATCGGCTACCCACACATATTTCTCCTTTGCCGATGCCGGAGAGATCTTATAAACTATAACAAAGTGGGTCTGATCCCAATGTACTACACAAGGCAAAGGAGCCTCTTCCAATTTGTCATATCCGATCTGCACTCCCATGCTACGAAATCCGATCTGCTCAGCAGCTTCACTGATACCCAGCAACGACACACCGCTGCGGTTCAGGAAAGAGCGCTCACGCAACCATTCCAGAGAAAACTGCTTTCCATACCAGGCAGCAATCATACGCAGACAGGTAGGGCCACAGTCCATGATATCATGTTGTGTATAATGGGGGAAAATACGCATATAGTGTCGTGTCTGATAGGATAGATTACAGTAAAAATAATTCCGTACTTCCCGGGAAGAGCAGTTTTATCTGGTTTGTCTTTATCTCTTCTCTATAAGTTGTTCCAGCATATTCAATAGCTCTTCTCCCCGAAGATTTTTTGCCACAATGCGGCGATCCTTATCCAGAAGGAAATTGGCAGGAATTTCACGGACTCCCAGTTTTCGCACAGCATAGCATGGGAAACGTCCGCCCAGAATACCATGGACATGGATAAAATCCTCCGTACCGTCTTTTTCAATGGCCTGCATACACGCTGCCCGGTCACTGTCTAAAGTAACTGCAT
>DALZBD010000197.1:0-7225 GCA_031977515.1 Bacteroides sp.
TTCTGAATGTGATATGCGTGTAGAGACGCAATACCTTGCGTCTCATAATAAGGGCTTTGAATAGACTCTAAAGGCAGAAAACAGCCAAAATGAAATCAAGAGAAAGAGTGCACCCGAGGATATACGTCAGCAGATGAACCCATTTATTTAACGATACAACATATAGTTGGCACGCATTTCTTTGTATGCATTCAATTCTTCCTGCCAGCCTGCAGTGATCTCTTCTTCTGTTTTGCCGGCCAGTATCTCTTTACGTACTGTGTCGGTACCCATCAATAAGTCGAACCAGTTGGCGCGGGAGAAAAATTTAGTTTCTTCGTTGGAACGTCGATAGAATTCCAGAAAATAGTGTAACGAAAATCCGGTAGAAGGTAAATTTCCCCTCAGATCTACACCGTAGCAGGTCTGATCTTTGTGCACGGGGTTTTTATCAAATCCGGGTAGCGAGCGCGGGGTGAAGCTGAAGTTCCCGTATTTCTTATCGGGTGCTCCCAATACCTGAAAAGGAAAAGTGGTACCTCTTCCTACGCTGATACGGGTTGCTTCAAAAAGGCACAAAGAAGGATATAACTGTATCGAACGATCATTGGGCAGGTTGGGCGACGGTTTTACCGGTAGTGAGTAATCCTGTCCGTGTACCCATCCTTTTACAGGGATTACAGTGAGGTCGCAGGCATTTTTTTCTTTGCCGGTCCATCCTTCCCCGTTGAACATTCGTGCCAGTTCTCCAACAGTGCATCCGTGGAGTACAGGGATCGGAACGATGCCGACAAAACTTTTATAGGCAGGTTTCAATACCGGTCCTTCTATGTAGTCACAAGGATTGGGGCGATCCAGGACAATCAACTTTTTCGCTGTTTTCGCACATACTTCCATTACATAATACATGGTACTTATGTAGGTATAAAAACGTGCCCCTACATCCTGGATATCAAAGACTATGATATCTACTGAGGCCATTTGTTGTGCGGTTGGTTTTTTATTAGTACCGTACAGGGAAATGATCGGAGTACCTGTGCGTATATCCTTCCCGTCACGAATGGTCTCTCCTGCATCTGCATCTCCCCGAAAACCATGCTCCGGAGCGAATACGGCTTTTACTTCTACTTCCAACGTAAGTAATGTATCCAGCAGATGTGTCTGCTCTTTTCCTAAGATGGAGGTATGGTTGACAACCAATCCCACACGTTTACCTTGCAGTAGCGGGAGATATTCGGAAATACGTTCTGCGCCTGTAGTTACCTGTTGGGCAGAGAGTGAGAGGACCCTCAGAAAGGCCGGAGCAAGAAAACAAAGGAAAAAGAGCTTTTTCATCGATAAAATTTTAAAATCCATTGATAGACTTTTGAGTCACAATCTATTTTTTGTAATATTGCACCCATATAGTGAAAACCGTTTTTAGACAGAAGAACAAAAGAACATATATTAGGCCTATGGGTATTTCAGAATGTGTGGATTACTTTTGTTTCTTATGTTCTTTTGTCTAAAAAAGCGCATTCTATATTTTACAAAAGTATGTATTTATTACAACTCTTACAACTCTTACAATGGATGTTATTGAACTGATAGATCGGTTTTATAAAGATCAGGATCCGTTTTTGCGTTCCGTATTGCTCACTCACAGTCGTTCGGTTGCCGATAAAGCTTTGTCGATTGCAGAGAAGCATCCGGAATTTCAGTTAGATACTTCTTTTCTGCAAGAGGCCGCTCTGTTGCATGACATCGGTATCTTCCGCACAGATGCTCCCGGATTGAAGTGTTACGGTGAATTTCCCTATATCTGCCACGGCTATCTGGGAGCGGATCTGTTACGGGAGGTGGGATTGCCTCGCCATGCATTGGTGTGTGAACGTCATACGGGGGCCGGCATTCCATTGGCAGAGATCGTACAACGTAAATTGCCTTTGCCTCGCCGGGATATGCTTCCTGTCAGCATGGAAGAGCAGGTTATCTGCTTTGCGGATAAGTTTTTTTCCAAGACCCGTCTTGAAGAAGAAAAGAGTATCGAAGCTGCGCGTAAGAGTGTTGCAAAGCATGGAGAAGAGGGGAGCATACGTTTTGATGAGTGGTGCAAACTCTTTCTATAGGCTCTAAAAATAATTAAAATGACTCGTTCGTTCCGCTAATTTAGGAAGAATGTGTACTTTTGTCCCTCCAAGCGTAAACAAATAGTTGATGCCTCGATTGAAAGCAAATACGATCATATCATTCTTATTTTTGTTTGTTTTATTCCTGCTTCCTGAAGTCGCGATAGCTCAGCGTCTCAATGAACAGGTATTGACCGCAGATTCTTTGAATCGGGACTCTCTGATCGTACCTCTTCCTGAACCTATAGATATTCTTCCGCAAGATTCTCTGATTGCCGATACATTGCCTGTCGATACTCTTTCTGTTCCTGCTCTGACTACCGATTCATTGAATAATGATAGTGTACTGATCATGGAACCGTTACAGAAAAAGCAACCGCTGGATGCTCCGGTGATTTATGAAGCAAGTGACTCTATCGTTTTTTTACAGGGTGGGTTTGCTCATCTTTATGGAGATAGTCAGGTGAATTATGAAGCCATTGAACTGACGGCAGAGATCATTACCATGAATCTGGATAGTAGTACGGTATTTGCCCGCGGGGTACCAGATTCTCTTGGAGTAGTAAAGGGAGACCCGGTCTTTAAGGACGGAGACACTCCTTATGAAACCAAAGCGATCCGGTATAATTTCAAATCCAAGAAAGGTTTTATCAACAACGTCGTCACTCAACAGGGAGAGGGGTATGTGACCGGCCGGGATGCCAAGAAAGGACAGAATGATGAGTTGTTTATGGAGAATGGTCGTTACACGACTTGTGACCATCACGATCATCCTCACTTTTATCTTCAGCTGACCCGGGCCAAGGTGAGGCCCAAAAAGAATGTGGTGACGGGTCCGGCCTATCTGGTAGTGGCGGATGTGCCGCTTCCGCTGGCTGTGCCGTTTTTCTTTTTTCCATTTTCCAGTAGTTACTCCTCTGGGTTTATCATGCCTTCTTATATGGATGACTCCAGTCGTGGATTCGGATTGACCAATGGGGGGTATTACTTTGCGATCAGCGACATGATGGACCTGAAAGTAATCGGAGATATTTTCACCAAAGGATCGTGGTCTCTGGGGACGGAGTCGAATTACAACCGTCGTTACAAATATTCCGGTGCTCTCCAGGCAAGCTACCAGATCACGAAGTTGGGAGAAAAGAACCTGCCCGACTATTCCGTAGCTAAAGACTTTAAAGTCGTATGGAGCCATCGTCAGGATGCCAAAGCAAGCCCCAACAGTACTTTCTCGGCAAGTGTCAATTTTGCAACCAGTAGTTACGAACGTACCAACGTCAATAACCTGTACAATTCGCAACTGATGACACAAAATACAAAAACGTCCAGTATAAGCTATTCGCGGAGTTTCCCGGATCAGAAACTGACCCTTTCCGGTACAGCCAACATCGCACAGACCATGAAGGATTCTTCCATCGCGGTTACTCTTCCCGACCTGAATATATCGTTGAGTCAGATCTATCCGTTCAGACGTAAGAATGCAGTCGGTTCCGATCGCTGGTACGAAAAGGTCTCTATACGCTATACCGGACGTCTGACCAACAGCATCAGGACCAAGGATGATCAGTTGTTCAAATCCAGCCTGGTCAAGGACTGGGAAAATGCGATGAATCACAACGTGCCGGTGAGTGCGACTTTCACTCTTTTCAATTATTTCAATCTGACTCCGAGTGTTACGTATACCGAGCGTTGGTATACGCGTAAGATAGAGAGAGAATGGGACCCGGATTTGTATGAGGAAGTAAAGGATACTATCCATGGTTTTCATCGGGTGTACAATTACAATGCGAGTCTTTCTCTGGGAACTAAGCTGTATGGTATGTATAAACCCGTATTTGCCAAGGAGAAAGAGATCCAGATCCGTCATGTGTTTACCCCTCAGCTATCTCTCAGTGCGGCTCCCGATTTTGGGGCCGAGCGTTATGGATATTGGAAGACGTATGAATATGACAATTATGCTACTAATAAAAGAGATACAGTCAGGTATTCGCCGTATGCCGGGCAAACATTTGGAGTGCCGGGACAGGGAAGGAGTGGGACAGTCTCTTTGGATATTTCCAATAACTTCGAAATGAAATTCAAGTCCAAAAAGGATACTACCGGATACAAGAAGATCAGCCTGATCGATGAATTGGGAGGTTCGCTTTCCTACAATACAGCGGTGAAGGAAAAGCATTGGAGCGACCTTTCGTTGAGATTGCGTATGAAGCTCACCAAGAACTATACATTGAGTATGAACTCCAGCTTTGCTACATACGCGTATCAGTTTGATGAGAATACGGGACGTGTGGTAGTTGGTAATCGGACGGAGTGGTCTTACGGACGTTTTGGACGTTTTCAGGGATGGGGCTCTTCTTTCAATTATAATTTCAACAACGATACCTTCAAGAAGTGGTTTGGCAAGAAAGACAAGGAAGACAATGAAGGGGATGCATCCCCGCCTGCAGGAGAAGAAGGCGACGTTGAAGAAGAGGGAGGATTGGGTAGTATGGCCAAACGGGTAGAGAGAGCTGAGGCTGGTGCCGATGGATATCAGGTCTTCAAGATGCCCTGGTCTTTGAATTTCAATTATTCGTTCAATATACGTGAGAATACACAAGCTGATATCAACCCCGAGACGATGCGCTATCCTTATAGGTATACGCACAATCTGAGTATGAGTGGAAATATAAAGATTGCCAGTAACTGGTCGTGTAGCTTCAATAGTGGATATGATTTTGATGCCAAGAAGATCACACAGACCTCCTGTAGTCTTTCCCGTGACCTGCATTGCTGGACGATGACTGCCAGTATATCACCTTTCGGTCAGTGGAAATATTACAACTTCACGATCCGGGCAAGTGCCAGCATCCTGCAGGATCTGAAATGGGAACAACGCAGCCAGACACAAAGTAATATTCAATGGTATTGATCTTTGTACAGTCGTAGTGATCTGGATTTCGGAAATAGATTTTACATATATAAAAACTCCCGCCATCGGAAAGATTGCGGGAGTTTTTATATATAGTAATATAGATATTCTTTTATTTCCTGCTTACCAGCGGATCTCTTCTTTGCCGTGTGCTTTGAGGTATGTGTTGGTTTTGCTAAAGTGTCCGTTGCCGAAAAAACCATTGTGTGCAGAAAGCGGAGAGGGATGTGCCGAGGTGAGTACAAGGTGCTTGTTCCTGTCGATAAAGGCACCTTTCTTCTGGGCGTATGACCCCCATAAAATAAACACAATATTTTCTTTCTCTTCTGCCAGTGAACGGATGGCTGCATCTGTAAAGGTCTCCCAACCTTTGTGCTGATGAGAGCCAGCCTGATGAGCCCGTACGGTGAGGGTTGCATTCAGCAGCAGGACACCTTGCTCGCCCCAGCGTGTCAGGTTGCCTGTCGAGGGCGGATCGATCCCCAGATCACTTTTGATCTCTTTGAAGATATTTACCAGCGAGGGAGGGAAGGGGATACCGTCGTTTACCGAAAAGCAGAGTCCATGTGCCTGTCCCGGTCCGTGATACGGATCCTGCCCGATGATCACTACTTTTACTTTGTCGAAAGGACATAGATTGAATGCATTGAATATCAGTTTTCCCGGAGGGAAGATCTGGTAATGTGTGTACTCGTATCTGACAAAATCTGTCAGTTGCCGAAAGTAATCTTTTTCAAATTCCGGCTGCAAACGTTGTTTCCAGCTCTCTTCAATCTGTACGTTCATAAATATATCAGATAAGGTGTATATCCAACTTTTTACATTCTTCCCGCATCTCTTCGGGCCAGATACTTGCCTGTATCTCTCCGATGTGAGCTTTGCGCAGGTAGAACATACAGAGCCTGGATTGTCCGATACCTCCCCCGATAGATAGGGGAAGAGTATCCTTCATCAATCTTTTGTGAAAATAGAGTTCCAGTCTCTGCTCTTCGTTTTCCTGTTTCAACTGACGCTGCAAGGCTTCTTTGTCTACACGGATACCCATGGAAGAAAGTTCCACAGCCCGTTGCAATACATCATTCCACACGAGCAGGTCGCCATTGAGGCCAGGCAATCCGTTCATGCCTGTTGTAGTATAATCATCATAGTCCGGAGCACGTCCATCGTGTTTTTCTCCGTTGCTCAGTTTGCATCCTATACCTATAATAAATACAGCACCGTATTTCTTGGCTATTTCATTTTCTCTGCATTTAGACTCCATATCCGGATAGAGTTGCAACAATTCTTCCGCATGGATAAAGTGTAGTTCCTGTGGCAGACAGGGTTTGATCTGTGGATAAGATTCGTACACCATATATTCCGTACGGATCATTGCCGCATAGATGCGTCTTACGGTTTCTTTCAGAAAATCTATCGTACGCTCTTCGGCAGTAACCACACGTTCCCAGTCCCATTGATCCACATACAGGGAATGCAGGTTGCCCAATGTCTCATCAGAGCGTATGGCATTCATATCCGTATATATTCCGTATCCGGGTTCTATTCCATAATCGGCCAGGGTAATTCTTTTCCATTTGGCAAGTGAATGCACCACTTCTGCCTGTGCATCACCCAGGTCTTTGATCGGAAAAGATACCGCACGTTCCACTCCATTCAGGTCGTCATTGATCCCCATTCCTTTCAATACAAAAAGAGGAGCTGTCACTCTTCTCAGCCGCAATTCTGAAGAAAGGTTGAGTTGAAAAAAATCTTTGATCTGTTTAATTCCCAGCTCGGTCTGTTTCAGATCAAGTAAAGGTTTATAGTTCTGAGGTTTTATAAGATAACTCATACGGTTGTGATATGTTTTTGATCGACAAAGATAGGAATAATATTTATAATTGTATTTTGATTTGACTAAAATGTTGTCATTTTGCTCCTCGAATGGCTGTATTGTTTTCAAAATAATACTTGCCTTTCTTTGCGGATCTTTTCAGCATGATAAAAATAGAGAATCTTTAGGTATTTCCGAAGTTTTTTTCTACTTTTGTCGATGCAAATGGCTCCGTAGCTTAGTGAATAGAGCGTCAGATTCCGGTTCTGAAGGTCGTGCGTTTGAATCGCACCGGGGTCACTAATAAATTAAAAAATAAACCGCAAACGAATGATTAAAAGGAGTTTGCGGTTTTTGTTTTATAATAATTGTACCACTCTTATCTGAATGAAATAAGTATAGCGGGATCTTGTTATC
>DALZBD010000198.1:0-7215 GCA_031977515.1 Bacteroides sp.
AGACCGGGATGATGAGCAATCCGATCAGCCCCACGTAGAAATTGGCGTTGAACATCATCAGCAACGCCACAAAGGAGTTGGCAAACAGGGGCAGGATGTCTATAAAGAAGTTCTGCACCAGGCGGGTGATGTTCTCTATGCCGCGGTCGATACGTGTCTGCAGTTTCCCTGGCTGGTTGCCTCCCGAAGTGAAGAAAGCCATCTGGTAGGTAAGCACCTTGTCGATCACCGTCTGTGCCAGGTCGCGCGAGACAAAGATGCGCAGTTTCTCACCGTAGTACTTCTGTCCAAACTGGATCAGGGCATTGACAATCTCCTTTCCGATCAGGATGACCGAGATCCAGATCAGTATACTTTTCCCCTCCAGTAATCCCTGTCCCCGCTCGAGCAGCAAGCTGATCTGATCCACCGTATAGCGAAGTACCCAGGCATTGACCTGAGCGGTGAGCGAACCGATAAATGTGAGTATAAGCGTGAAAAGCACCAGCCAGCGGTAGGGCTTTACGTACGGATAAAGGTTGCGGAAGAGTTGCGATAAGGACATATCAATCGATTCGTTTTCGGTGTTAAACAATCAGTGGACAAAGTTGTTTAGGAGTTCAAAATCTTGCATACAGGCTCCCCACGAGTGTGAAATAGGGTATGTATGCCGATTCTATGGGGCTTCCTCCGGGATAAAACCGTGTAATTTACGCATTTTTCGGTTTTTCCACAAAACCTAAATCACCATTTGTTGTTATAGAGTAGTGTATGGACAAAATATTTATTAATTCTTTATATGTAGATGATTATGTTACAAATTTTAGATTCGTTAAAATCACTTATAAGCCCTGAGCTGCTTGCTAAAGCTTCGGCAGTGCTTGGCGAGGACAACTCCAAAGTTACTTCGGGTGTCACCTCGATGGTTCCCGCTATGCTGGGATCGCTGATGAATACCGGCAATACTTCCCAGGTACGCAGTGTACTGGAAGACGCGGGTAAATCCAATCTGCTGGCAGACCTGACCAACCTGTTCTCCGGCAATGCCACTGAAAAACAGCGCAGCATCGGTAGTCGTTTTATGGACGCTATCATGGGCAACCATGTATCGGACTTCAACTCCCTGATCGCTTCACATTCGGGCATCACTACCGGAAGCGCCAACAAGCTGACTAACATGATCGCTCCGGTGATCGCCGGTTTCCTGGGCAATAAGCTGAACATGGGCGAATACAATGTATCGGGCCTGATGAATCAGCTGGAAAGAGAGAAGAGCAGCATCATCGGTATGATCCCCGCCGGATTTACCAGTGTACTGGGATTGAAATCTCTTTCAGATATCGGTCGTGACCACAAATACAACGAAGAGACTATCCGTCCGACAGCTGCCGCAGGTGTAACCGAGCCGAAAGGTGGATACGGATGGCTCAAATGGTTGTTGCTTGTATTGCTGCTCGTACTGTTGTTCTTCTGGTGGAGATCCTGTCGCGGACAACGTGACGAGGTGATCGAACAGCCCCGTATCGAACGTGTAGACACCGTGACCCCACGTCCATCGGAAGCTATGGCTGCCACAGAAAGAATGACCTCTACGGAGCTTGTACTTCCCAACAACGTAAAGCTCAATGGCTACCGCAACGGTACCGAAGAACGGATGATCAATTACCTGAAATCGGACAAATACGGTAATGCCAAAGATACGGATCTGAAATCTACATGGTATGATTTTGACAACATGGCCTTTAAATTCGGTAGTGCTACCGAGCTGACCGAAGGTTCGTATGCACAGCTGGATAACATCGCTGCCATCCTGAAATACTACGACGATGTGAAGATCAAAGTAGGTGGATATGCCGATAAAGTAGGTGGCGATGATACAAATATGTCTCTTTCACAGGCCCGTGCCAATACCATCAAGTCTATGTTGGAGAAAAAAGGAATTTCCGGCAATCGCATCAGTACCGAAGGTTTTGGTGAAGAGATGGCACAGTATGCCGCAAGTGCTCCCGAAAGCGATCGGGTCCAAGACAGACAAGTAGCTTTACGCTTTGTAAAGTAAACGACATACAGTTTTGCTTTTAATCTGTATATTTTAATGTTTGTACTTCCCCCTGGGGCTGCTCTTTTGAGAAAAAGGGATTTGCTACAGGGGGATTTTTTTATAGGTATACCCGCTGCATGGAAGCGATAGGTTGATAGCCTGATCTATTAGCTACCTTTACGGCATCGCTCCTGTCTGTTTACTTCGTCGATCTGCAATGAATAGATCGACCATTGGTTCTGAGATACAGGCAGATTGATGTATGCATAGAGACTCCCCTACCTACACGATGTAATCACCCTATACTTTATCTTCCTAAATCGTATCCTGCCTTCAACCTTTATCTCCCTGTTTTGTTCTATGGATGTATTGTCCCGGAAACTTCTTTCACACTTGTTTTCATCATCCTTCGCGGACTGCTTTCCCGGGAAGCACCTAAACATACTATATTGGAAAAAGACGATCAGATATATAATAGGGAATTGAGCTGGCTGGCTTTCAACGAAAGGGTTTTGCAAGAGGCACAGGACTGCACTGTGCCCCTGATCCAGCGCCTGCGTTTTCTGGGTATCTTCTCTAACAATCAGGACGAGTTTATCAAAGTCAGGGTAGCCAATCTCATGCGTATGTCCCATGTACGGAGTGGTAAAGGGTCATACACAGTCGAAGGTTTTCCGGTAGCCGATATACTCCGTGAGGTAAACAGCCGCATGGCATATAGCCAACGCATCTTCTCACAGGTGTACGAAGGTATCCTCGTAGAGATGGAAGCGCATCACATCTACCTGCTCAACGAACAGCAGATCGATAAGAAACAGCGTGCATTCTGTCGGGAATACTTCTCCCGCGAAGTAAGTCCCTGGCTGGTACCGCTGATGGTACGCAAGACCACACAACTCCCTTTTCTGAGCGACAATGACCTCTACTTAGCTGTGCGCATGACGCTCACCGAACGGTACAGTCACCGGTATGCCATCATCCGGGTGCCTGTATCCCGGTCTACTCCCCGTTTTGTCGAATTGCCTTCTGCTCCGGGACGCAAAGAACTGATCTTTCTCGACGATATTATCCGGCTTTGTCTCGACGAAGTCTTTTTCATGTTCAGCTACGATCAGATATCCGCCCATACCTTCAAGATCATCCGGGATGCCTGGCTCACCGTAGACGACGACATGTCCAAAAGCCTGCTCGAAAAGGTGGAGCAGGGATTGGAAGAGCGTCTGCATGGAGACCCCGTACGACTGATCTACGACCATGAAATGCCTGCCGACCTGTTGGAGTTGATCATGGGCAAATTGAAACTCAGGAAACATGATATCCTTGGGGGTGACCGCTACCACATGATGAAGCACCTGATGAAGTTTCCCACGGTAGACCCCGCACTGGAGTACGAACAGTATCAGCCCCTTCCTCATCCTGACCTCGACAGGCTGTCGAGCATCCTGAAGGTGATCCGCAGGAAAGACATTTTTCTCAATTATCCCTATCATACATTTGACCACCTGATCGATTTCCTGCGCGAAGCAGCTATCGACCCTAAGGTGACCACCATCTGCATCACACTCTACCGCACAGCCGGGCGTTCGCGGGTGATCAATGCCCTAATCAACGCAGCCGAGAACGGCAAGCAGGTGATCGTATTGGAAGAACTTATGGCACGGTTCGACGAAGAGCAGAATGTCGAGAATTCCGACCTGCTGCAAAAGGCTGGCATCCGGGTGATACACGGCTTCAAAGCACTCAAGGTACACTGCAAACTGATCTATGTGGAGCGCCGGGAAAAAGGACATCCACGGGGGTATGCCTACATCGGTACAGGAAACTTCAACGAGACGACTGCCCGCATCTATGGCGATTTCGGACTGTTTACGGCGCACGAGCAGATCGTACAGGATGTGCGTGGAGTGTTCGACTTTCTGCAGAACACCCACAAGCATCTGCTCTACAGGCACCTGGTGGTGTCTCCCTATTCCATGCGTGACAGGCTGGAGAAGCTGATCGACCAGGAGATCAAAAACCGGAGCAAAGGGAAAAGAGCATTTATCTGTGCCAAATTCAATGGCCTGACCGACGTACGGATGATCCGCCTGCTCTATAAAGCCAGTCAGGCCGGTGTAGAGGTGCGTCTCATCGTGCGCGGAGCCTGTTGCCTGCACCCGCAGATGAAGGGGCTGAGCGAGAATATCCGTGCCATCAGCATTGTAGACCGCTACCTGGAGCACGCGCGGTTGATGATCTTCCACAACGATGGGGAGGATCAGACGTATATCACCAGTGCCGACTGGATGACACGCAACCTGGACAACCGCATCGAGGTGGCTACACCGATCTATGACCCGGAGATCAAACAGACCATACGGGATATCTTTGAGATACAGTGGGCAGACAATGTCAAGGCACGCGACCTCACCCTGCCGGGAAGCAATACGTATGTGAAGGCGGAGGGCAAACCGCCCTGGCATTCGCAAATCGAACTTTACGATTTCTACAAACAAAACATAGAAGTAGTGTATGCAGACTGATACCCTGGGGGCGATCGACATTGGCAGCAATGCGATCCGCCTGATGATCCATAATATTGATAACAAAGAGCGCCTCGAAGAATTTAAGAAGGTGGCTTTCCTGCGTGTACCCATCCGTCTGGGAGAGGATGTATTCTCCAAAGGCAGGATCGGCAGGCGGAAAACCACCCGCTTGCTTGATGCACTTACCGGATTTGCCCATATCATGAAGGCGTACGAGGTGGATGCCTCGCTGGCGTATGCCACGAGTGCCATGCGCGATGCGACCAATGGAGACGAATTGATCCGGTCGATCTATGAAGCCTCTGGCATACAGGTACAGATCATCTCCGGGGCGAAGGAGGCGGAGATCATCCTCGAAGCGGGCGGCCTGTGCGCGGTAGACGACCTGTCGGCCAATTATCTCTTCATGGATGTAGGGGGAGGCAGCACGGAACTGATCATTCACAGCAATCATCGAAATGTAGAGGCGCATTCGTTCCAGATCGGTACGGTGCGTATGCTGGCGGGGGCAGTCAGCAGGGAAGAACAGGAGCGTTTCATCCGCTGGCTCTGGGAAGCACATCGAAAATATGCCCCCATGAGTATCATTGCTTCGGGAGGTAACATCAACAAGGCCTACAAACTGGCAGGGAAGCGGGGAACGCGTGATCCACTTACGTTCACCGAACTGGAGGTGCTGTACGAAAGCCTCCGCAACATGACCTACGAGGAAAGGATTCTCAATTATTACCTCAATGCCTACCGGGCCGACGTGATCGTACCGGCACTGGAACTGTATGTCACAGCGGCACGCAACCTGCAGGCACAGAATATCTTTGTACCTAAAGTGGGGTTGGTAGACGGGATGATACACCATTTGTATAAAAGCCGGCAGGGAGACAAGGAAGAATTTACGATTTAACGATTGAAGTATGTTTTGATATACATGAATGATTATCAGACTGTGGGGATCTCTGTGACTGGGATGAGAAGTTTCCGGTCATGTAGAAAACATTTTATGAAACCAATATTATAAACCAAAACAATAGATCCGTATGAAAAATAACCTGAACAGCAAACTGGTTGCTACTCCCGGAAAGAAGCACAAAGTCGCCTCTTTCGACCCCGCATATACCGGAAAACTCACTCAGCAGGAGGGAGAAGAACTACTCCTGGCTAATATAAAGAAGCTGCGTAAGCTGCAAGGCAAGCTTTATGCCGACGACCGCTATGCTGTATTGATGATCTTCCAGGCAATGGACGGGGCAGGTAAGGACGGTACCATCAAGGCAGTGATGTCGGGTGTGAATCCTCAGGGATGCCAGGTCTATTCTTTCAAACAACCTTCTGCCAAGGAACTGGATCACGATTTCCTCTGGCGCATCCACAAGGCTGTGCCGGAGCGTGGTCGCATCGGTATTTTCAACCGTTCGCACTACGAAGATGTATTGATCAGCCGGGTACATCCCGAGATCCTGCTGGGCACCAAATTGCCTCACATCCGGGAAAAGAAAGACATCACTCCACAGTTCTGGACCAACCGCTATCGCCAGATCAATGACTTCGAGCGTTACCTCACAGAGAATGGTGTGATCGTGCTCAAATTTTTCCTGAATGTCTCCAACGAAGAGCAGAAACAACGCTTTCTGGCACGTATTGAGGACGAGACAAAGAACTGGAAATTCTCTGTCTCGGATATAAAAGAGCGCGGGTATTGGGATGAATATATGAAAGCCTACTCGGATATGCTCACTCATACCTCTACAGATATAGCCCCCTGGCACGTAATCCCGGCAGATAATAAATGGTTTATGCGCTATGCAGTGGGACAGATCCTTGTCTCTAAAATAGAAGAACTGAAACTGCGTTATCCACGGGTAAGCAAAGAGGTGAAAGAGGAGATCGCGCACTACCGCACCATGCTCAAAGGAGAACTACCCGGGGAAGAGGCTACGGAAGTAGAGAACGAGTAGATTTACTGATTTACGATTGGAAATACATTCAAGATAAAAGAGGGAGGTCAAAAGTAAATTGATTTCCCTGTAAAGGAGGCATTTATCGTGCGAGGCGCAGTTCCGATTTATTTTTTGGGTGTTCTGAGACGCAAGGTATTGCGTCTCTACAAGTAAATCATTTCCAAAGAAGACAAACATCCGGTGTAGAGACGCATAGTTGCGTCTCCCGTATTCATGTCTCTTCAATCTTAAATCAGTAAATCGCAAATCCCTTTATTCCTGCTTCACCCAGATCAGTTCGTTTATATCAAATCCGAGCGATTGAGCCTGTGAAAGATATTGTTGCCGGATAGTTTCCGGAATGGTCTTTTCCCGCGATAAGATCCACAGGTAATCCCGGTTCTGTCCTGCCACGAGGGCATATTTATAATCCTTATCCACGGCAATCACGTTGTAGCCTGAATAGAAAGGCCCGAAAAAGCTTACCCGGAGCATTCCCTCATCGTCTGAATCCACGAATTTAGCTTTCCCATCCGATTCTTTCCACTCCTGTTTCTCCGGATTGTATCCGCGGTTTACCACTTTGATACTGCCATCGTCGTTGAGAGAATATTCGGCGGTGACATTGATCAGATCCTTCTCAAAGGAATGATCCATACGGGCGATCTCATACCACTTACCTACATACTTTACACTGTAAAAGGGGTCTACGGCAGTCACTCCTTTGGGAATAGTG
>DALZBD010000199.1:0-7205 GCA_031977515.1 Bacteroides sp.
TTTCAAAAATGCCTTTCTCTGTCAGCCCGTTGAACGCAGCGGGTGTACTGCCTGAGCGTTGCAGCAACTCTTTTTTAGTGACTTCCCGGATCTCTCCACCGGCAGCTGTGCCCGAAAGTTCGATGTACTTCATCAGCAGATCCAACTGCCGGGGAGCACGTTCGAGGCGATCGAAAAGCACTCTCAGTGCTTCTTCTCCGATGCTCTCTGCCCCAGCCAGCCGGACACGCACTTCTGTCCGTGGTTTGTAGGATTGCCGCATCTCTTCCCGCACAAAGATCGCCTCTCTATCGAGCAATCTTTTCACGACACCCACAATGTCTTTCACGCCCGATGCCTGTTGCAGTTTAGTAATAGCTTGCTGCGGAGATCGACTCAATTCGTCCAGCACCATCTGCTCTCTTTCGGGCAAGGGTTCATTGGCCACGAAATCGGGATTGTACTCTATGACTGTCTCGCTCTCTAATTTCAACCCGGAAGGTAGAGCCGCTTTGTAGACATCCCCTACCGAGCAGAGATAATAATCTGCCAGCCATTCCCAGAAGGTAAACTGCACCGGCAACAACACCGGCTCCCGGTCGAGCAATACCGATATCTCCCGGATCTCATACCCGATCGGCTTTTCGTGATGCAGTCGCCGTACCAGTGCCGTATAGAATTTCTTCCGGCCAAAAGGCACTACCACCCGGCAACCGGGCTGCAGCACATCCTCCCAATCGTCCGGCACCCGGTACGTAAAAGTACGGGGCAACGGCAAAGGCAATATAACGTCGGCGTATCTCTCCATTTCTCCGCAAAAATACACCATTCTTTCCTGATTTCCGCACCCGGAGGGGAATATAACATTTGCTAAAATCCGGGGAAATCGTTCCTTTTCGCCCTCCCGACTTCCGGAATTTAGCTCCGACCCGGAGGTTTTGTAGTTTTTAGGACTATTTTTCCGTATCCACCCTATCCAGGAATGCTACAGGACACTTTCTGCCCCTGCATTTCCCGCAACTTCATTTCACAATGACACTATAAAGTTTCATGATGAAAAGTTACAGTTTCATCATGAAAAGAGGTCCTTTTTTATTCCGATTTTTCCCTTCACCTTTACCTCGTTTTTCATGAGAGACAAAATTCCGGTACTGATTAGCTAACAGCGCCGATGAACATTTATTTAAACATTTATCATTTAAAGAATCTTTTTATATGAATAAAAAAATTAGGTTTTTATTGCTTTTTTCCCTGTTGCATTTTTTGCATACAGGGCAGGCAGGAGCGCAGCAGGCCTCCTCGTTTATCAACCGTGCGCCGGAGTTTTTGCAGATCACTCCTCCCACAGTTGCCAGTTTCAACAAGTTTATCGATCACCCGGTGAGCCTGTACACAGGCACTCCGGACATCTCATTGCCCGTCTACGAACTCACCGACGGAGACATTCAGCTCAGTGCCGTTCTGCGTTACAATTCTTCCGGCATCCGCGTCAAAGAAGAGGCCGGTTGGGTAGGGCTCGGCTGGAACCTGAATGCCGGAGGTTATATCTCCCAGCAGGTTGTAGGAGAAGACGATGACAACACCTACGATGCCCGTTACGACGAGTTGGTGAAGCTGCTTGCCCCTCCGGTCTATCCCAGTCCCTATTCCGCCACTCACTATTCAGAGAAACTACACAAAGACATGGAATGCTACCGCACCAGCTCACTTTGCCAGAAACACATGGGCAAGCTCACTCCGGATGTCTTCTATTTCTCCGTACCGGGCTATCAGGGCAAGTTCGTTGTAGACTACACAAACAACAACAAAGTGGTACTGCTCAATCGGGAACAGGACATCGACATCGACGTAAGATACAGTTCCTCTGGTTCAACTTCCCGTATAGGATACTTTGCATTGTCCACCCCTGAAGGCGTGCGGCACGAGTTTGCCTATTTCGCACAAATGACCTCCGCTGCGGGAGAGGAAACGGTGACTTCACGTACGTTTGTGCTTACGGAAAGCGAGTATCCCAACGGGCAGACGATCCACTATACCTATAGGAAAGCTCCCTATTCATATACCCACCATTCCGCTTATTATCAATCCTCTTATGAGCCAATCACCTCTACCTCTCCTATTTTTCTGGGTACGGGATATTATGGAACCCACATGCAGTTCATCAACGGCGACGAAGTACTGCTGGAGAGTATCCGTACGACCAACTATCAGGTAAAGTTCACTCTGGGAAATAGACAGGACCTCAACAATGGACAGCGTCTGGAGAAGATACAGATCAGTTCTTTGCAGAGTCCCTCTACCATTTTGCGTGAAGTGCGGTTCGACTACACCTATTTCAATGCCGGCGGATTCGACCCACTCCAGAATTATCGACTCCGTCTGGAAAAGATGTACACCTGTGTCCCCTCTACCGGTAAGGCCGAAGATGTCTACGGATTCACGTACAACACCCTCTCATTACCCGCCAAGAACTCCTCTTGCAGAGATTATTGGGGGTATTACAACGGTAGCAGTGATACTGGCTACCGCCTGCCGAGTATGCGGAAACTGTATTTCAGTCGCAACGTCCCTGATCTACTTAATGTGATCAATGCCCCGGTGGCAGACCGTTCGGCGCATGCTTCCTACACAGCAGCCGGGATGTTGGAGGGGATCACCTATCCGACAGGAGGATATACCAGATTCGAATACGAGTCCAATACGTTCACAGGCGAATACATCCCCAATAACGCTGACAAGCAGCGGGAGATAATCATGGATCTATGGGACCGCAACGGGCCTTCAGATAGAAAGGATGTTTATTTCAATATGGAGCATCCAGGACAGGTAGAGATTGTTGTCACCTTACAAAAAGGACTTAACAATTGGCTGGATCTACAAAATAGCAACGTGGTCCTACTTAGTATCAATCCTGTCAACATTATAGAGAGGATTTTGTTCTCCGCCGATTGTCAACAGTATCATAACAGTAACAATTCCGCGCCACAGATCAAAAAAACAGTTACAGTCGATTTGCCTAAAGGATCTTATCACCTTGTAGCCAGTTTTCCCGATGCTTTGGGCGAACAAAGCGGTCCTTCCCGGAAAAACGGTAGCCTGACTGTAACGGCGAGCTATCTTACTGTCAGCAATGAACATTCCACCGGATGCGGCGTGCGGATCAAATCCATTACTTCCTGCCCGTCAAAGACGACGACCACTCCAATAAAAACCACCCACTACGAATACACCCATCCAACTACGGGCAAAAGCAGTGGTATCCTACATGACCAGTTGTATTTCCTGAATACACACCACACGCATAACTCATTTGTGATAGAAAGAGACCTAAATACCCCTGTTCCAATATATACCCATGTAAATATCCGTCAGATAGAGCTGGGTTCGGAAAATAAATTCTCCAATCCATACGGGCATAGTTCGGGAGTGGGGTACAGTTTTGTAACAGAAAAGACCTCTACACTTGATTCGTATGGATATGCGGTACACGAATTCAACAACGCAGAGTTAAAATTCACCCAGAATAGTTTCGCCATAGACAATCCCTTAAATGGCAAACCCCGCTCGGTGAAAATATACGACAAAGATAAGAAACTGCTTTCTCACAAAGAGTATACTTACAAGCAGGCTCTTAGATACAGTCTCTATGGAACCAATGTGGAGGAGAATTACAACCGCTTCCCCAGGCTGTATTCATCCCCTATGGGGTATTACTTGCGTAAGGATCCTAATTACCATAGTCCCAACTGTTTCTTTATTATGTCTTACCTGATCCCGGCCTACGACATCACACTTGCCAGTGAAAGCGAGACCACAGACGGGGTGACCACACAGACGCAGTATACGTATGACACTGGTACACTTCAACTCAAAGAGAAGAAGATCACAAGCTCCGATGGCAAAACGCTCCGACATACCTATACCTACGCCAACAACTACTCCGCCACACCATACATCCGGATGAAGCAGTCACACCGATACAAGGAGATCATCGAAGAAAAGGTGTTTATGAACAACTATTTCATCGCAGCGCAACTCAACCAATACGATGCATCCACTTACCCCATGCTTCAGAATCAATATTTCTCGGAGATCAGGGGCACACAAACTGATGTGACTTCTTATTCCAGCAGTGGAACGATCAATACGGCCATCTACCCTACGGTCAATATCGCTTACCGCGAGCGTGATAGTTACGGCAGAGTACGCCAACTCACCCGGGACAACCTGTTTCATACCGTCTATCTCTGGGGCTACAACAGTCAGTACCCGATAGCAAAGATCGAAGGAGCACTCACCTATCAGCAGGTAAAAGCAAAAGTTACGGAGGCATATATCAATAATCTGGCAGCCAACCACAACATCACCCAGACGACGCTGAAAGAGTTGCGTGACAAGCTTGCCGGTGAGTCTGTACAGATCACCACCTATACCTACAAGCCCCTGTTTGGCATCACCTCCGTGATGAATCCCAACAAAGACTTGCTCAACTATACCTACGACAGCTTCGGCCGCCTGATGAAGATCACCGATCTCAATGGCAAGACCGTAGAAGAATATCAATACAATTACAAACCCTAAAAACAAATATGGATATGAAACGAAGTATATTATTTGTCAGTTTACTCACCCTCCTCTGCGCCTTTCGCGTAGAGGCCCAGGTGAGCAGTCAGAACTACATCCGTACCCGTACCCACCTGAGTGAGTCGGGCACGCAGTACCTCGATCGGATCGACTATTTCGACGGTCACGGTCGTCCCTTCCAGACGGTACAAAAAGGCATTACCCCAGCCCGGTCCAACCTGATCTCCCTGCAGGAGTACGACATGGCCGGACGTGAGAGCAAAAGCTGGTTGCCCCATGTCAGCACAGCAGACTACGTGGATGCAAGTACCTTAAAGAATCAGACCCCCTCTACCTACGGCGGAGACAGCCGTCCCTACAGCGAGCCAGTGTACGAAGCTTCTCCCCTGGACCGGATCAGTAAGACCTACGGTCCCGGAGCAGCCTGGGCGTCCAAACCCGCCTCTGCCAGCTACCTGGCCAATACAGCTACAGGCACACTGGCTTGTATCCGTTACAGCGTCAGCAATACCTACACTGTAGTTAACAACGGCAACTACGCAGCAGGGCAGTTATATGTCTCACAGGCCACCGATGAGGATGGACACACCGTCTATACCTTTACCGACAAACTGGGACGCACGGTACTCCAGCGACAGATGCAGGGTACCACTGCCCACGACACCTACTTTGTCTACAACGACCAGGGACACCTGACCTTTGTGCTCTCTCCCCTCTATCAGGAGACGGCCAACCTCGATCTGTACGGCTATCGGTATTTCTACGACGGCCGTGGACGTTGCACAGAGAAGCGCCTGCCCGGTTGCGAAGCCGTGAGGTTTGTCTACGACCGGGCAGACCGACTCATCTTTTCACAAGACGGCAACCAACGTAGCCTTTCCACCCCTGAGTGGAGTTTCTACCTCTACGATGTCTTTGGCAGGGAGGTGCTGTACGGCAGTTGTACCAACACCAACACCGCCTCTGCTTCATCTACCCTGGTCACGACCACTTTTGCGGCTACCAATACGGGTATCGGCAGCAGCGGATACAATAGTAGCTTTGCACTCACAGGTGCCAGAGTAGAACGGATCTCCTATTACGACACCTACGCGTTTCGTTCGCTCAGTGGATTTACCAATGCCACTCATTTCCCGGCTGCCACCGCGGATGCCACAGGGATGATCACTGCCCAGGTCCATATCCCTGCGGACACCACCACCCGGTTGTGCGAAGCCTACTACTACGACAGCAAAGGAAGACTGGTCAACCACGTGGCCGGCAATCACCTGGGAGGGTACGACAAGACAGTCACAACCTATACCTTTACCGGACAGCCGGTGACCATCACCCGCACCCATACGGCTACCGGGAAGACCACCCAGACGGAAGTGTATACACATACCTACGACCATGCTGAACGACTCACCAAACTCACGCACAAACTGGGCAGCAGTGCAGCAGTCACCCTGGCGGAGTATACCTACGACAACCTGGGCCGTATGCTCACCCGCAAGAACCACGGGCTGGCCTCCTCCAACCTGACGTATGCCTACAACCTGCGTGGCTGGACCACCGGGATCACAGGAACGCTCTTTACCCAGAATCTCCACTACAACACCGGACCGGGTACACCTGCTTACAACGGGAATATCAGTGCGATGACCTGGAAGGCAGGGACGGAGACCACCACACGGGGGTACAAGTTTACCTACGACGGATTGGATCGGCTCACTGCCGCTACCTACGGGGAGGGCACTGCCATCTCCACCAACCCGGGCCGGTTTGACGAGAAGGTAACGCAGTACGACAAGAATGGAAACATCAAGAAGCTCGAACGCCGGGGCAAGACCTCTGCCACTGCCTACGGGGTGATCGATAACCTCACCTTCACCCACACCGGCAACCAACTCTTAAATGTCTCGGATGCAGCCACCGATCCGACCTTTGCGGGAAACTTCAACTTTAAGGACGGCAACAAAACGACAGGTACGGAATACGTTTGGGATAAAAATGGGAATTTAGTGCAAGATTATAACAAACAAATAGCCCATATCTCATATAATTTGCTAAATTTGCCTGTGAAGTTGCAATTCCGTCAGGGACATACGGCAGAGTATCTCTACGATGCTTCGGGTACCAAGCGGCAGGTGAAGCATACCACTACGAATCAGAACCTGTCTACCCCTTGGGGAAGTTTCAAAGACATCACTGCGGCTCAGAAGGCCAGTGAGAAGGTGACGGACTATTGTGGCAGTGTGATCTATGAAAATGGTGTATTGAGCATGATCCTGACGCCGGAAGGGTATATCACACTGAGCGGTACGACGCCGACCTATCACTACTACCTCAGGGATCATCTGGGAAACAACCGGGTAGTGATGAATCAAAGCGGTACTACGGAGCAGGTGAATCACTATTATCCTTTCGGAGGAATATTTGGAGAAGGGACAGCAACGAGTAGCCAGCCTTACAAGTACAACGACAAGGAACTGGATCGCATGAACGGATTGGATTTGTATGATTATTCGGCAAGGTATATGGATGCGGCACTGGGGCAGTTTACGACAATGGACCCTTTGGCTGAGAAATACTACTCGATTAGTCCGTATGCGTATGTAGCAAACAATCCGATAAATGCATTCGATTTAAATGGAGATAGT
>DALZBD010000200.1:0-7195 GCA_031977515.1 Bacteroides sp.
GAGATCAGCCATGTGATCCGTGGAGAAGAATGGTTGCCTTCGGCGCCCCTGCACGTATTGCTCTACCGGGCTTTTGGCTGGGAAGAGACCATGCCTGCTTTTGCACACCTGGCTCTGCTGCTGAAACCCGAAGGGAATGGTAAGCTGAGCAAACGCGATGGCGACCGCTTGGGATTCCCCGTATTTCCGCTCAACTGGCGTGACCCGAAGACCGGAGATCTCTCTTCCGGATACCGGGTGGCCGGATATCTGCCCGAGGCTGTGTTGAATTTCCTTGCTCTGCTGGGATGGAACCCGGGCAACGACCAGGAGGTGATGACCCTGGAAGAGATGACCCGTTTGTTTGATCTGAGTCGTTGCAGCAAGTCGGGAGCTAAATTTGATTATAAAAAAGGAATCTGGTTCAACCACCAGTACCTTCAACAAAAAACTGATCAGGAGATCGCTGAACTGTTCCTGCCTGTGTTGAAAGAACATGGCGTGGAGGCTTCTTTGGAAAAGGCTGCTGTAGTGGCAGGCCTGATGAAAGAACGTGTCAACTTTGTAAATGAACTGTGGGATGCTTCTTCGTTCTTCTTCACAGCTCCGGAGACCTATGATGAGAAGACAGTGAAGAAACGCTGGAAAGAGGACTCTGCTATCTCCATGAAAGAACTTTCCGGATTCCTGAATACATTGGAAGATTTCAGTGCCGCTTCTCAGGAACAGGCTGTGATGGCATGGATCACCTCCAATGGCTTCCATACGGGAAATATCATGAATGACTTCCGGTTGGCTGTTGTAGGTGAAAGCAAAGGACCTCACATGTTCGATATCACCGCCATTATTGGTAAAGACGAAACGTTGCAGCGTCTCAATAAGGCAATTGAAACCCTGAAGTGATCGTGGCGTCTATGCTTTACAACTTAGCAATTATCCTGTATGACCTGGCGGTGCATCTCATCGCTCCTTTCAGTCGCAAACCCCGGAGAATGATGAAGGGGCATTGGGTGGTGTACGACCTGCTGCGGCAACAAAGAGAGAAGGACGTACAATATATCTGGTTTCATGCGGCTTCGCTGGGCGAGTTCGAACAGGGCAGACCATTGATCGAAGAGATACGTAGTCGCTATCCGGACTATAAAATATTGCTGACCTTTTTTTCTCCGTCGGGGTATGAAGTGCGCAAACACTATCGGGGCGCTGATATTGTCTGTTATCTGCCGTTTGACAAACCACGGAATGTGAAGAAATTCCTTGATATAGCCCAGCCCTCTATGGCTTTTTTTATCAAGTATGAGTTCTGGAAAAATTATCTCGATGAACTGCATAAAAGACGCATTCCCGTATATAGTGTCTCTTCTATATTTCGTAAAGAGCAGATCTTTTTTAAATGGTACGGGGGTACTTACCGGAAAGTGCTTACCAACTTTGATCACCTTTTTGTACAGAATGAGACTTCAAAACGTTTTCTATCTCTGATCGGGATCAATAAAGTCACAGTCGTGGGGGATACACGCTTCGATCGGGTGTTGCAGATACGGGAAGAGGCGAAAGACCTGCCTCTGGTAAAACTATTCAAGGGTGATTCGCTCACATTGGTGGCAGGGAGTTCCTGGCCCGAGGATGAAGATCTTTTCATCGAATACTTCAATACCCATCCGGAAGTAAAACTGATCATTGCTCCACACCTGATCGGTGAAGGACATCTGGTAGAGATCATCAATAAACTCAAACGGCCGTATGTGCGTTATACCCGGGCCGATGAGAAGAAGGTACTCAAAGCAGACTGTCTGATCATTGATTGTATCGGGCTTCTCTCTTCGATCTATCGGTACGGTGATATCGCTTATCTTGGCGGAGGATTCGGGGTAGGTATACACAATACGCTGGAGGCGGCTGTATACAGTATTCCCGTTATTTTCGGACCTGCGTATCAGAAATTTATGGAGGCGGTAAAATTGCTGGAAGACAAAGGCGCTTATTCGATCTCCGATTATGCTTCGCTGGAAAGTATACTGGACCGGATGGCATCAGACCGCGATTTCCTGGAAAATACAGGCCTGAATGCCGGACATTATGTCGTGCGCAATTCCGGAGCTACAGAAAGGGTGTTGAGTATGATCAATTTCTGATTGGTTCTGATTCAGAAAGGCTTTTCCATTCCTTCTCCTTCTTCTTTGCTATTCTTCTGTTTCCAGTAAACAGGCAGATCCAGATGCCGGATTATTTCCGGATTTTCTTCTTTCAGATCCAGACAACTCATGGGATGATATAAAGTGAAGAAGATTCTCTCCGCGTCACGACACAAAGAGTATTCTGTGGCAAGTCTTATACATTTGACATTGACTCCCAGATAGCGGGTATCCTCTTCTACATCGTTGGGGAATGTCACCTCTGCAATCTCCATGGATACTACAAGAAACCATGCTTCCCCTCTGGAGGGATCGTAAGCATCCGTTCCGGTTTTATCTTTTGTATATTGCAGGAGAAAATTCTGGTAGTTACCTTCAGAACGGAAAATGGCTATCTCATTCTCCTTATCCTTCAGGTAGATCCCGTAGCAAAAAGCTTTACAGGATATAATATCACCCACCGTAAAGTTTATTTTGGGCGGACAAAAAGAAAGGGCTATCTCTTTTTCTTCCATGGTGTTTTACAGAGATAATAAACAATAAATCAATGATTCTGTTGCTTGATGAGGATGTGTCAACAACTCTTACGACATACCCTGCATTTCTCAACATATCCTCAGCTGTCTGAATGTCTATTCATTCGTCTCTTTGTACCACTCTGAATACATCAGGTAGTTGTGAGCAATTTTTTGATTGAGTTCTTTGGATTGAGCGGGATCTGCTTTCTTTATGAACTTCGCAGGAACACCTCCCCAGATCGTATAAGGTTCGATCACAGTGTTGCTGAGAACCAGTGAACCGGCAGCTACGATGGCCCCTTCACCGATCTCCGCATGATCGAGCAGGGTAGACCCCATACCGATAAGAGCGTACGAACGGACCGATGCACCGTGTATCGTCACGTTATGTCCAATTGTTACATGATTGTCGATCTCTATGGTCGATTTCTGATACAAGGTATGGAGTACGCTGCCATCCTGTATATTTACTCCATTGCCAATACGGATAGAGTTGACGTCTCCCCGTAAAACAGTGTGGTACCAGATGCTACAATCGTTTCCTATTTTAACATCGCCGATGATGACGGCCGTCTCTGCCAGAAAGCAGTTTTCTCCGATCTCCGGAGTGAATCCTCTTACGGATCTGATAAGTGCCATAGGTGGTATGATTTTAATAATACGATCTCAACCTGTCTGTATAAGACCTGAAAACAATCGTTATAGGGGATGAGATCATGTCTTTAGGATAATATTGGTTTTTTAGTTTGTTTATTAACGAGGGTGTCTCAAATGTGCATTCTTATCCCTGGAGGGGATACATCCATAGCCCAATGGTTGAGTGAAACAAAACCTTAGGTAATATTGACAACATAAAGAAAAACCTTGAAAAGGTTCCATAAGGACTTTTAATATACCCTCGTTGCTCCTTAAGAAAGACTTTCAGGTTATCTGGTCAATGGAGTTGTTTGCTCCAGAAGCCATTCCTGCTCTGCCTGGGGAAGTGCCGGAGCGATCTTGCGGTATACTTCCGTGTGGTAATCGTTGATCCAGGTGATCTCCTCTTCGCTCAGCAAATTCAGGTCGATCCCCTGACGGCAGATCGGACAGAGTGTCAACGTCTCAAAAGAATAATATTCGCCATACATTCCTTCGCCTTCCGGGCATACCAGGATCAGATTCTCGATACGTATACCGTGGCTTCCTGCTTTGTATACTCCCGGTTCGTTGGATGTCACCATACCCGGTTGAAGTACGACAGGATTTTCATTCATACGTATGCTCTGGGGGCCTTCGTGCACATTCAGGTAATGGCCGATACCATGTCCCGTGCCATGCAGGTAGTTCATGTGGTGTTGCCAAAGCGGCATACGTGCCAGTACATCCAGCTGTGCACCGCGGGTGCCTTTCGGAAAACGGGCGGTTGCCAGGGCAATGTGTCCTTTCAGTACCAATGTATAATCAGTAATCTCTTCCGTGGTAAGAGGACCCAGAGCAATGGTGCGGGTAATATCAGTGGTCCCGTCCAGGTATTGTGCGCCGGAGTCGAGCAGCAGGAATCCTTCGGGCAGAAGGGGAATATCACTCTCAGGAGTAGCAGAGTAATGTACAATGGCTCCGTGCTGTTTGTAACCGGCAATCGTATCGAAACTGTCTCCCTGAAAAAGCGGTTGCCCGGAACGGAATTTGTGAAGTTGTGCGGTGATACTTAATTCCGTCTCTTTCCCGGTGTGTACATTTTCTGAAAGCCAGTAGAGGAATCGACAGAGAGCGATGCCGTCGCGTTTCATGGCCTGATGTATACCTTGTATCTCTACCGGATTGCGTATTGCTTTCATCAGCGGAACAGGTGACTCTCCCCGGACCACGTTGCACTCCGCAGGAACGGAGGAGAAAATGGCATAATTGGTTTTTGACTGATTCAGAGACAAAGGTGAGATCAGATAACTGCCTAATGCTGTCTCAACATCTTCATAGGGATGTGTCTGAACACCCTGGCTGTTCAGGTACCCGGTAATCTCGGAAGTAAGTTTTTCAGGAGCGATAAACCAGATCACATCGGATGAGGTAATGAGCAGGTAGCTGATAACAACCGGATTGCATTTGACATCTTTTCCGCGGATATTAAGTACCCAGGCAATTTCATCCAGTGCAGATAAGAATAGGGAAGAGATGCCTTGCTCCTGCATTTCTTTCCGGATAGCGGCGATCTTATCCTGACTGCTGACCCCGGCGTATGAAATATCGTATATGGTGGCCGGACCCTCTGGCAGAGAAGGGCGATCTTTCCAGATCTCCGGTATCGGATCGAAGGACGTATTCAATACAAGGGAAAGAGAATTGAGTTTGTCCTGCAGGGTCTCAACATGTTGGGTCGAGAATACTTTGCCATCTATTCCGATTGTTTCTTCTTTCTGAAGATGCCCGCTCAGAAAGGTCGGGATATCAGGGGTCTCAGGTAGCATTTCACGGTAGAGATCGATACCGGTGTTCTGAAGTTGCTCCTCGGCCTGAATGAAATAACGTGAGTCTGTCCATAGACCAGCTTCGGTACGGGTGATGACTAATGTTCCGGCAGAGCCTGTAAAACCGGAAAGCCATTCTCTTGTTTTCCAGCACGAGGCTACATATTCACTCAGGTGAGGATCGGTACTGGGAACAATAAAAGCAGAAATGCCTTCTCTTTCCATCACTTTGCGTAGGGAAGAGATGCGTTCTCGGATAGTCTGTTGCATCATATAATAGAGTTTTTATTTTTAGACAGAACAACAAAAGAATATATTTTTATATATAAATTATTCAAGTGTATCTGAACTCTTTTTGTTTCTTATGTTCTTCTGTCTAAAAACGCGTAAGCTATATTTTACAAATATAACCAAAATAAAGAGATATATGATAATCTGGAGCAAAAGCTGGCCATACAATTCAGGAATGTCCCTCAATTGTGTTGGATAGGAGTGGGGCCTACTGATTTTATCTATGATGCCCATGCAGAGTACCGGGCTCTTCTGAATGGTAAAGGATATAAATATGAGTATGTGGAAACAGACGGAGGAGATATCTGGCATAACTGGCGTATTTATTTAGCCGAATTTGCTCAAAAACTATTCAGATAATTACTGAAGAAAATCAAAAATAAAGTGTGTATTTCCGGCCGGTTATCGACTCAGACAGTGCAGCCGGTAAGGGTAAGAACCAGCTGTGGTACACAAAAGCTCACCATAGATACAGGTAAGACAAAGTTCGGTTGGTATATCACTACTTTTCACTAAAATGTGAAAAGATTATCAGTCGTTGTTTGTCTGTCTTTGGGGTGAAAACAAACCTTGCATCAGACCAAATCCGAGTGGATCTTAACCGTCAATGTCGGGAACGACTTGTACTGTAAGAGGGATAGCCATCATTCTAACAACAAATCTATTATCTTTTGCTGACGCTGAAAAAACAACCTTCTCTCAGTACGTCCGCTGCTGGTAATAAGCGTGGATACCTTTTGCAGACTTTGCATCCACTCTTTTACTGCCGAAACTCTGTAACGGGTATTCTCTGTCAATACGAAGCAGAAATTAGTATAATACAATACCATACAATTTTCCTCCGATTCGATAAAGGAACAATTAAACCCCATAGACATTGATGAAATGAAATGGCACATTTTTGAAGCAATGGGGTTTTCGTCAGTATCTATCCCAAAAAGTGAAACTTCTATCCGTGCAAGGATCTGCTTTAATTCATCCTTTATCAGGTCTTTATCTTTTTCCGATATGACTTTAATTTTATGTAAATAGGAAACATCGGATGCCAGCGAAAATATCATAGAATTGTCCCATATACCGAATCCGGACCCTATCCTTTCGAACAGCGTGTCTACCTTCTCTCTCAGGGTGACAATTTCCCGTGGTACTTCCCATCGGGAATAATCGTTATATGCTTCAGTTCCTTCGAAATGATATCCCCACTTAAAGAACATGAATTTACTCAGGACCTCCGAATGAATGTAATATTCAATGGGAAGCGATGAATATACAAAGCCTATATTTGCAGGTGCCTGGGCGATCTGGCAGGCACGGTCGAGAGTCGAGCAAAGTGTCTGGCATAATTCGTTGAGCGATCTTCCTTTCATCGGCGACGTTAAAACAACCGGAACCCAATATTGAGGCATTTTATCCTGGTCGATACGGAGAAGTTTATCAAGCAGGATATCCATTTTCAGCGCGATGATGCCCATTTCCCTGATTGAAAAATTGACCCGCCCGCTGAGCCTTCTCGATACACAATCTTTTTCAATGTGTAAGATTTCGACCAGACGGTTTACCAGTTCCGCACGTCGGGGTATCTGATTATACAGTTCTTCGATAAACAATTCTTGTAGATCTACCATAATTAAGAGTCTATTTTTAAAAAAATATATTTCATTTATTATATTCTTATAAATATGTACTCGTTTATTGGAATATATATTTCATTTATCATGTATTTTCGTATTTATTTGTGATATTCTCAGCGAGTTAACAGATTGAATGAATCAGAAAAAGTGGAAAAACAATATAAGGCGGATTCTTATTACTTATTTTGTTACAATTA
>DALZBD010000201.1:0-7189 GCA_031977515.1 Bacteroides sp.
ATGGAACTTGCTGTATCGGCAGAACCTGTCCGGACTAAAGACTGGAATTGGGACATGATCCTGAATGTGGCAGGAAACCGGGGTACGGTAAACAATCTGCTGCAGGGTATGGAATTGTTGTATGTGACAGATGTACAGATCGGTGGAGCAAAAGCAGCTTCTGTAGACGGAGGAAAATTTATGGCTCTGACCGGATATGCCTGGAATCGTGACGACAATGGAAACGTGATTCTCGATGGTGCTACAGGTATGCCTACCCATTCGAGTGATGCCACCAGATACATAGGAGATCGTGAACCTACCTTCAGTGGAGGTTTCAGTAACAATGTCCGATACAAGAACTGGAATCTGTCTGTCATGTTGGATTTCCGTGTAGGAGGCCTGATATATAATGGAACAGATTATTACATGACTACCTATGGTATGAGTAAGCGGACAGAAAACCGTGACAAGATCGTTATCGAAGGAGTAGTTGCAGATAGTGATGGAAAATACATCCCGAAGACTTTCATTTACGAAGCCGGTAAAACTTATCAGGTGGGTGATGCGGAGAGAACAGGAGAATATATGATACAACAGTATTATTCAGATTTCTATACCAAAGAAGCTTCTAATTTTTCAACGAAGACCAACTGGTTGCGTCTGCGTGGTATTTCGCTCTCTTATTCCATTCCAGGTACAGCACTTGCCAAAACGAAATTTATAAAAGGCTGTACATTCTCATTGGCTGGTGACAATCTGTTGGTATGGACAAACTACAAAGGACTTGATCCGGAAAATAGCGTGGCAGGATCGGGAGTTACCGGTTCCAGTTCTACAGGTATTGACTATTGTGGTGTACCAAGTACAGCAAGTATGTCTTTTGGAGTGAATCTGAAATTCTGATCTATTCTAACTATGTTTAATGTCAAAAAGAGAAATATATGAAAAATATAAAATACATCGGTTGCAGCCTTCTACTTATTGTGGGACTTGCCTCGTGTAGTGATTGGCTGGATGTGAATGAAAATCCCAATACTCCGGTTCAGACAGCATCTTCCGTTGCGACCCGCCTGCCGTGGATACAACATCATTGTGCGTATGCATACGGTTCTGCCGGAATGCGTGGAGGATATATTACCGGGATGATAACTTCCGTATCGGATGCATCTACTTCGTCGACGAATATGCATAACTATATGCCGTTCTGGGATCCTATCAATGGTATTTCCACCACACCTTATCAACACTGGTTCGTGGGAGCTGCTGCCAATCTGGAAGACCTGATCCATGCGGCAGAAGAAGAGGGAGCTTATCATTATATTGCTGCGGCTTATACCATCCACGCCTATGGATATATGCTGATGGTTGACTGGTACGGTGAGATGCCTTACAATCAGGCTTTGGGACTATATCTGACTCCCGAATACGATAATGGTAAAACCATCTTTGAGGGGTGTATGGCTAAACTGGATGAAGCATTGAAGTATTTTGATATGACTCAGGAGACAGGGGCTACTCCATTGAAAGAAGGTGACAGCTGGAACGACGGAGATGTGGAAAAATGGAAAGCATTTATCTATGGATTGAAAGCCCGCTGGCTCAACAATCTGTCCAAGAAATCTTCCTATGATTCTCAGGCAATTCTGGCCGCTCTTGAAAAAGCACCTGCCAGCAATAGCATGAATACGGTGATAGATCATGTAAACGAGTCCGGAGATACTTCTACTGATGTGCTTGCCGGAGACCCGTTGAAGACATCTTATCTGTTTGATTCGGCAGCCTGGTCCGATCACATTCGTCTGACTAAATATTATACTGATATGTTTGAGTATCCTCAGGCAGACGGATCTGTACTTTATGATCCGCGTCGGGAGAAGTTGTTGCCTATGAACCAACATCATATGAACAGCGCATATTACTTTGATGTGGCTATACATGAAAATTTCAAATTATATGTTTCCGGTAAGGATAGCCTCTATTTCATGATCACCGAAGGGGTAGATGTGGTGAATAGCGAAATCCTTCTCGAGGGCGGGCCACGTACACAAGTGTATGATGCGGATACGAAATCCTACAGCGTGTCAGCCTCCGGACGTGAGAGAGATACGGTATATGTGACTCTGAAAGGTGTTTGTTGTGCACAGGGTGGTTTGCCGGATGAGTCTTACTATCAGAGTTCGGATGGTACCATTCTCTCAACTGGAACTTATTATACACGTCCTGAGGCTCCGACAGATGTACTTTGCTATCCGGAAATGTGTTTTATCAAAGCCGAAGTTTATTTCCGTCAGGGAAATAAAGGAGAGGCACTGAGGGCCTATAAAGCAGGCGTACAGGCACATCTGGAAATGATGAACGATAAACTGGCTTCTTACGGAACAGCGAATAATCCGGGTAAACTTCCTATGGATCCGGATGAGATAGCTAATTTTCTGGCCAGTGATTGTCTGGCTCAGACGCAGGATGATCTGACAATGGCTGAGATCATGAAACAGAAATTTATCGCTATGACATTTACTCAACAGGCCTGGAATGATGTGCGTAGATTCAATTACAGTGCAGGTAATATAGGTAGTTTCGGAGTTGTATATCCGGGTCTTGAACGTCCTACAGGTATGAGAGTGACGGCAGCTTCTATGAAATTCCCTGGTGCATCCAAAGCAGATGAGAATTATTGGTGGCGTCGTATGGCACACTGTAGCCATGAGGTGAATTACAACTCTACAGAGTTGGGAAAATCCCATCCGAAAGCTTTTGATCAGGATATCTGGTCTGTAAATGTCTGGTGGGATAGTACAGAAGAATAAAACAGATATTCTATCTCTCAATGGGATAGAACTATTATGAAAAGTGAGACTCCCGGACAGCTGAAAACTGGCCGGGAGTTTTTCTTTTTATGTATGATTTGCATATCCGGCGTGGTAATGTTACTTTTGTCAGGATATTCTGAACCGTATAGAAAATTATACAGGAAACAGATCTTAAAAGAAAAATATGCAGGAATATAAAAAGTTTATTTCGCCCGGAGCCTGGTTTTCTATGTCTTATCCCTCCTCATGGGTAGAGGCGGAAGACGGGGAGACCACTTTCTTGTTTTACGATCCGAATGTATGGACCGGGAACTTCCGTATTTCATCTTACAGAGATACAAAGAATCCGGGTAATACTTCGTTTGTTGATAAATTTATCCGTCAGGAGTTGAAAGATAATCCGGATGCCCGTATGACAGACGTGAAGGGACTTTCCTGTGCATATAGCCGGCAGGAGTTTCATGAAGGAGGGCACAATTTCATCACACATAGTTGGGTGACTGGTATCCGATCACTTGCTTTTGCCTGTTCTTTCACGGTAGAAGAAGGAATGGATATAAAGCAGGCAGAGGAGATCATTGCCTCTCTGGAGATTCGGGAAGAGGGAAAGAAATATCCTGCTGAACTGATCCCGATCCGGCTTTCTGAGATCTATCAGATCAATGAAGCATACGATTGGGTGGCTCAGGCAGTGAAGAAAGAATTTCGCAAAGATTTCCAGGCATTGGAGGAAGACCTGCCCAGGCTTCAGCAGATCATAGACAAAGGGGATATTCCGGCAAAGAATAAGGAGGTGTGGATCTCTCTGGGTATTGCAATATGTACGATACTCGCCAATGAAGTGGAAGGGTTTGAATGGAATACGCTGATAGATGGTAATCGGGAGGCACCTGTCCTGAAATATTGCGACTCGGACCTGATCGTTGATCCGATGAAGCTTGTATGGAGCAGAATACGCAATGGGTTGCCCTGCCTGGTAGCTGAAGAATATGAGGAGATCCTGAAAAGTATACCGCAACAATAAATAGAGTATCTCCCCCAAATAGTTAGTATATCATATGGTAAGTTATTTGCAAGTAGAGGGGCTCACCAAGTCCTTTGGTGATCTGGTCCTGTTCAAAGATATCACTTTTGGGATCTTTGAAGGACAGCGTATCGGATTGATTGCTAAAAATGGTAGTGGGAAGACCACTTTACTCAACATTCTGGCAGATCGGGAAGGATATGACAGTGGAAACATTGTTTATCGTCGGGATCTGCGCGTCGGTTATCTGGAGCAGGATCCTGTCTATCCACCGGAACTGACCGTATTGGAAGCCTGTTTTCATCATGGCAATACCACAGTAGAACTGATCCGGGAGTACGAACAGTGTATGCAGACGGAAGGACATCCCGGATTGGATGCGCTTCTTTTGCGGATGGATCAGGAGAAAGCCTGGGACTATGAACAAAAGGCCAAGCAGATCCTCTCCCAATTGAAAATATCCGATTTCGATCGATGCATCGGCGAACTCTCGGGTGGACAGCTGAAGCGGATAGCTCTGGCCAATGCCCTTATTACCGAGCCGGAATTACTGATACTGGATGAACCTACCAATCACCTCGATCTGGATATGATCGAATGGCTGGAAGAGTACCTGCGAAGAACGAAACTGAGTTTACTTATGGTCACTCACGATCGTTATTTTCTGGATCGTGTCTGTTCGGAGGTTATGGAGATAGAAGACCAACGCTTGTATCAGTATAAGGGAAATTACAGTTATTATCTCGAAAAACGACAGGAACGTGTCGATGCTCATCGTACGGAGATAGAGAGAGCCAATAACCTGTATAAAACAGAACTGGAATGGATGCGTCGTATGCCTCAGGCACGCGGACATAAAGCAAAATACCGTGAAGATGCCTTCTATGAATTGGAAAAGGTAGCCAAACAGCGTATCCGTGACGATCAGGTCAGGCTGGATGTAAAGGCATCTTATATAGGTAGCAAGATATTTGAAGCGGAAGATCTTTGCAAGCGTTTCGGGGATGTGAAGATCCTGGAGAATTTCTCCTATGTATTTGCACGCTATGAGAAGATGGGGATCATTGGTAATAACGGTACTGGTAAATCTTCTTTTATTAAAATTCTGACGGGACATCTGCAGCCTGATAGCGGAAAGCTTGATATCGGTGAGACGGTACGTTTCGGCTACTATTCTCAGGAAGGTCTTGCTTTCGATGATCAGATGAAGGTGATCGATGTGGTTCAGGACATCGCAGAAGTAATAGAGTTGGGAAATGGTAAGAAACTGACTGCTTCTCAGTTCCTGCAGCATTTCTTATTCTCTCCGGAGACCCAGCACAGCTATGTATATAAACTCAGTGGAGGAGAACGTCGTCGGCTTTATCTGTGTACGGTGTTGATGCGCAATCCCAACTTCCTGATCCTGGACGAACCAACTAACGATCTGGATATTCTGACCCTGAATGTGTTGGAGGAGTATCTGCGGAACTTTAAAGGATGCCTGATCGTTGTCTCTCACGACCGCTACTTTATGGACAAGGTTGTAGATCACCTGCTGGTCTTTAACGGTCAGGCGGATATACGGGACTTTCCGGGCAATTATACGCAATATCGCGAATGGAAAGAGTCTCGTGACCGCCAGCAGAAGGAAGCAGTTCGTCCCAAAGAGGATAAGAATACACGGGTTCGCCTGAATGAGAAACGGAAAATGTCTTTCAAGGAAAAACGTGAGTTTGAATTGCTCGAACAGGAGATCTCCGATCTGGAAACTGAGAAGAAACATATCGAAGAGGCTTTGTGTAGTGGTACTCTTTCGGTAGATGAACTGACCGAAAAGTCGAAACGTCTGCCAGAATTGAACGACCTGATTGATGAAAAGACTTTCCGGTGGATAGAGCTTAGCGAAATAGAAAACGGCTCGTGAAGAGCCTTCTGATTAGATCAACTTTTCATGATACCCCCCTATGAATCTAACCAATTATCACAGTCATTGTAACTTTTGCGACGGGCGCGCACCCCTGGAAGACTTTATCCGTGAGGCAATCCGTCAGGGATTTACTTCGTATGGTATCTCCTCACACGCTCCATTACCATTCTCTACTCACTGGAGTATGGACAAAGACCGTATGGAAGACTATCTGGAAGAATGTCTACAGCTGAAACATAAATATGCCGGACAACTTGATCTTTATATCGGATTGGAGATCGATTATCTCAATGAGGAAACTCATCCTGCAACTGATTATTTTCGTTCATTGCCTCTTGATTTTCGCATCGGTTCTGTACATATGCTCTATAACGAACAAGGTGAGGTGATAGATATAGATGTTTCGGCCGATAAATTCCGTATACTTATAGAGGAACATTTTCATGGTAATCCGGAAATTGCGATCCGGCAATATTTCCACTCTTTGATGCGTATGATCGAATGGGGTGGATTTGATATAGTAGGACACGCAGATAAAATACATTATAATGTTTCGCGTTATGATTCCAGGCTGCTTACACAAACCTGGTATCAGGAACTACTGATTTCCTTTTTTCGTGAAGTGGCCCGAAAGGGGTATATCATCGAGATCAATACCAAAGCATTTGAATCATTGGGAGTATTTTACCCTTCTGTAGAGCATTTTTCCTTTTTGCATTCCTTACATATTCCTATAGTTGTAAATAGTGATGCACATTATCCGGATCGTATAAATAACGGTCGGAGAGAAGCTTTGACCGAATTGTATGAGAAGGGTTACCGCGAAGTCATGGAGATCTCTCATGGACGATGGCAATCAGTTTTTATCGATCTCTCCTGACCAGACTATCATATACTATATAGTAGTATAGACGTAAACTATCTTTTTCAGTTTCAAAGCAGAAATCTGTTGTCGGGCTGTAGTCTGATTTTTTGCAGATATGTTTTTTCTTTTTTTGCTAGATATGATCTTTACAGACTATTTTTTTTCGTGGCATTGCACGATTCTTTTTATTTGCGTATGTATGTTCTTTCCTTGTATAAAAGTTATTTATATGTTGTATATTTCCATATGTTTTTTGTTTTTATCTCTTTTCCTTATTATATCCAAGCGGCACCTCTCCTTGCAAAGAGAAAGATTTTTGTCAGTAAACGCCAAATATATAGATGTTTATTTATGCAATTTGACGGGATTCGATACAAGGAAATAACACGTTAGTTGTATCTTTACAGAATTCATAATGATTGATTGTCAGGTAAAAATGTATACTTGTAATCGGATTTCTTTCTCTTTTCTATTATAAAAACAGTGATCTCTATCTTATAAAGACATATGAGTGTTTTGGATATCTTGTATGAAAACTTAAAAATATAGGGATCTTTTACCGGAACCGCCTTTTTCCTAATCCTTACGCATGCACATAT
>DALZBD010000202.1:0-7166 GCA_031977515.1 Bacteroides sp.
AGCCCGGCAGCTTTCAAACCATCATTTGCCCACGTGTTGCAGGTAAAGAAAATCGAATAATGTCCTCTGGCCTCGTAAAAAACGCTATGTCTGTATCCGGCAAAGTTAAATGTTTTTGTTTAGAGCCTGTTTATAGGTTGCTTGTTTTTTTATTTCTGAGACGCAGGGTACGAGCGTCTCTACATCGGTTGTGCATTTTCTTTTGATCTACACCAACTGTATATATTCTTTTGATTTACATCAATTGTGTATTTTCTTTTGAATAGGATACACTTGTAGAGACGCAATACTTTGCGTCTCAGCACAGACAAAAGAAGGCAAAAGAAGATAGACGCAGTCAGCTGAGACGGTCGGCGCAGCCCCAAAAGAACTATCATAAAATAGTTGTGGAAAATTGATCCAGGCTCTTGTCCTGTATCAATCGATGAAAGAATATAAATAGGGAAATAATAAATCTGAATAAGAAAACGATCAGCATGGAAACAAGTTCTGAATGACCGGACGAAAACGTTTGCAGTTCTTATTTACCCTCTTCTGCGGTTGATCTTCTGTATATTGATAAGGAGTCGTTATCTTTATTGCCGGAAATTCAATATATTAATACCATGAAGCTCAGATTACAACACATCTTGTCTACCTGTATGATCTTTTCTTTTATAGCTTGTTCTTCCGATCCTTCCCATAAGTTGTCGGAACATTTGCTCGACGTAGAGCAAATCGCTATACATGTTACTCCTGAGGAAAACCGCGAATATTCCTATACGGACAAACGTTCGGGGTTCTATTACGGTCGTACCCATGAAGACCGTTTCGGTGAATGGTTTGCCGGATGGAACCTGGCCAAGCGTCGTATCTTTTCAGACTATACTCTTTTTGTGGACGATGCACCATTGAGTCGTTCGCAGGCAGAGGTGACAGTCTATCCCTATCGTGTGGAGCGTGTATTTGCTGAGGCCACAGAAGATTTCCGTCTGGTAGATGACAGGGCGCTTCTTTATATCGGAATGTATTCTGTGCAGGGAGACAGCATTGCCATAGCACTGGAAGATGAAAATCTTTCGCAGCCAGGCGTTACTGCCGAGGGGTTGAGCTATATTCCCCGGGAATATAGCAGTGCCGTATTGACTGTGGTTCCTTACCGGGACCAGCCGGTGACGGTGCGTGACGGAATCGTTAAAGCTCCTGCCACAGCCGAAGGTTTCCTTGTTGTATGTGGTACAGAGGAGGACAATCAGCGTCTGATAGCGGAATTCCGGAGCCAGGGAGAGCAGTTGCTGACACAGCGCAGAGATCGCATGAACGATCTGATCACAAAGAATAATCCCGTAAGAAGCAATCTGGACGAGCTGGATCGTGCATTAGCCTGGCTGCTGCTGACTACGGATGAGCTGGTGACCGATCAGCAGGGAAAAGGAATCTATGCCGGGCTGCCCTGGTTCAATGAATATTGGGGACGTGATATGTTTATTTCCATGCCGGGAAGTACCCTGGTGACCGGACAGTTCGAAACTACCCGGGATATCTTCTCAGACTTCTCCCGCCTGCAGGACACCGACCCGAAATCCATTACCTTGGGGCGTATCCCCAATCGTGCCAATCTGGAAGCCATCCTTTACAATACCACCGACGGAACTCCCCGGTTTGTGATCCAGATCGACGAATACATCCGTTATTCCGGCGATACCGCCTATATTCGTGAGATCTATCCGGCAGTCAAACTCAGTATTGATGCTTCCATACAGAACTATACGGATGAGCGGGGGTATCTGGTGCACGAAGATGCGGATACCTGGATGGATGTCAAGCGCAAAGGTATTCCCGGTTCGCCCCGTGGCAATCGGGCCAATGATATACAGGCACTCTGGTATCATCAGTTACTGGCCGGTACGGAGATGGCTTCCTATATCGGTGACCTCGAAAGTGCTGCGCGCTGGGAGCAGACGGCACAAAACCTGAAAACCCGTTTCGAAGCAGATTATGCGAATAAGGCAGAAGGATATATTGTGGACCACCTCAATCGCGACGGCAGTGCGGATCTTCAATACCGACCCAATCAACTTTACACGTTTGAACTGATCGACGATGAGGATTTCAAGATGCAGGTGACCCGCAGGGTGTGGGAAGAACTGGTATATCCCTGGGGAGTCAGTTCTCTGAGCCAGGAGGATGAGGATTTTCATCCTCAGCATGAGAACTGGAATTATTACCACAAAGACGATGCGTATCACAACGGTACGGTGTGGCTCTGGAACAACGGACATGCCATGCAACGCATGATCGAGATGAATCAGCCCGATATAGCCTGGCAACTCTTTACGAATATGAACCGTCAGGCACTCATAGAGGGTGCTGTGGGTAGTCTCTCGGAAAATGCGGATGCTCATCCGCGTGAGGGAGCTTCCTGGGCCAATCGTTCGGGTACTTTCCTCCAGGCCTGGAGCAATGCCGAGCAACTGCGCGTATGGTATCAGTATTTCCTGGGCATACGTCCGCACATGAATCATCCCGAACTTTCGGGACTGATCTTGGCCGAGCCTAAACTTCCCTCGGAAATTACTGATCTGTATTGGAAAGAACGGGTAGGAAAGGGATATATAGAAGGTACTTACCAACAAACAGGTAAGAAGGCAACATATACTTATACACTTACCGGACAGAAGGGACATATCGCTTTGAGCGTGGGAGTATTTCCGGAGGTGATCGTACCTGTAAGTGACGGTAGTGTATTGACGGCAGTGGCAGATGCGGACCAGTTGCATATCCGGGTAGTGGGTACAGATGGTAAAGAAGAGTTTGACCAGATATGCAATGTATCTCCGGAAAAGAAAGCTCTGAAAGAGAAGCAGGATAAATTCTTCGAGAGTACCCGGTTTGCCCAGCCTGTGTATAAGGAAGGGCGTAAGGCGTTCGATACGTATTACGAAATACCATTGACTTACGAATAAAAGAATTATAGATACAATCTATAACTTCTGTGATTTGATCCTTTATTTTTCCGGAGAGATCCCCTCCGGAAAAATAAAGGATCTTTTTTGTGAGTATGTCGGTAAAGAAATATTCGGTTTATTTGGCATCCTCATTTCCTTTATTTACATTTGCCGCGATCAAATGGATATATACTTATGAAAACGTTGATATTTAAAATATTCATTCTTTGTGTGATTGGCAGTTTTGTTGCTTGCGGACAAGGTACGGGCAGCAATCAGAAATCGTCTGCTGCAGCTGATACGGAAGGAACTTCTGTGGAGCAACCTGTTGCTCACCAGCCGGATAGTGTCGGATATATCGTACGGGTAGGAGACATCGTTCCCGACTTTACGATCACGCTGACAGATGGCCGGGAAGTAACTATCTCCGATCTGCGTGGTAAAGTGGTCATGTTGCAGTTTACAGCCAGTTGGTGTGGGGTCTGTCGTAAGGAAATGCCTCATATCGAAAAGGATATCTGGCAGAAACATAAGGATAATCCGGAATTCGCCTTGATCGGTGTAGATCGGGACGAACCCCTGGAAACCGTGATCAAATTTGGTGAGTCGGTAGGAGTAACTTATCCGCTGGGGCTTGATCCCGGAGCAGATATATTCGCATTGTTTGCCGAACGTAAGTCCGGGATCACCCGCAATGTGTTGATAGACCGGGATGGACGTATCGTCATGCTTACCCGTCTTTTCAATGATGAGGAGTTCCGTGCATTGACGGAAAAGATCGATCGTATGCTCTGAGATTTTTAAGATTTCCGGATATTCTGAGAGATAAGAAATGAAACACTTTTTTTTCTGTTTGCTTCTGTTTGGCTTGTTGGGGCTTTTTCATGGGGGACATGAAAATAGCCTGGCTATGGAAGATCCGGATATTTGCCTGTCCGACTGTATGTCTACAGCCGGATGGCAATTGTCTGCTCAGAAAGAATTCAGTGCATCTTCTCACAAACCCTGTTGCGAAGTCGAACTGAACACGTATACATTAGGATTGCAACATACTGCCTTTTCACGCGCCAAAAGAAGCTTCTCTCTGAAAAATATGCTTTTTCTCCGCAGCCTGCATGAAAATACCCTGCGGTGTATGAGAGGTATATATCGTCAGAAAGAGCATCTGGCAATCACTACTTTTACTCCCTCGTCTTCTTCTTCTGTGTGTACATATTATGTGTATGCGCTCAGACACATAATCATTTAGCGTTTTATTTGACTGATGGATCTCTTTCCTGTGACTTGTACAGGAGAGATTGTTTTCCCTGCTCTATCGTAGGGGAGTATTTTTATTATCATAAAATAAAACCTATTGAATTATGTCACAAAATCAAATACTGAATGCGACTTTGTTCGCTTCTGATCACAACGATGTGGAGAAACGTCTGCATACAGTTGCTGTTATATTTTCTGCTTTATTGGCTTTGACCGGCGTCGTGTGTTTCTTTCTGACTACCCGGTTGGCTGAGAATTCTTCCACTCTGGGTATGAGTTTGATGGTAGTGGGAACAGGGTTGTTGTTGACTGCTATATTCCGCTTTTTCTGGAAGAGTAAACATCTCGTATATATTCCTACCGGAAGTACGGTTTCGTCACGTAGTATCTATTTCGATTCTTCTTTTCAAAGTTACCTCGTACATGCTGTGAACAGGGGAGAACTGCATCCGGACCCTACGCTGCGCAGCTCAGTGAGTGGAAGCGTGCGATTGGATCTTCTGATGTCGGAAGATGGCAGCTTTGGTGCGGTACAATTATTTGAATATGTTTCTTATACATACAAACCATTGACCTCGATCGTTTATCTGTCGGGAGAACAGGTGGCGGAGGCCAAAAGGTTTATAGCAACCTTATAGAGTTTGTTTGAATTTTGTTTGTTTCTTTGAGACGCAACTATGCGTCTCTACATCGATTGTGTATTTTCTTCTGAAGGTAATACACTTGTAGAGACGCAATACTTTGCGTCTCAGGCATGAAAAGAAGAAATATCGCATCAATTCGATGCAGTCAAAAACGATAATGGAATTCTAAATAAACACAAACTTCAGACCTGCTTTTTTTAATTAGTTAAGAACAGTGTGCCAGAGTGTATCATTTTATAAGTGATACACTCTTCTTATTTGATAATTGCTACCTTTGTCCTTCGAATAAAAACAGAAAATGTATGACACAACAGATCATAGCGCTGACAGAGGGAGTGGCGCGCAATCCATTGGTAAGACTGGAGTCTCCGGCTACAGTGTTGCTTGCTGAGGGAGAGCATATAGCTATTGTAGGACCTAATGGAGCAGGAAAGAGCCTGTTGGTGGATATGCTGACGGGTAAGAACCTGCTACGCGAAGGAAAACTTTCGTATGATTTTTCTCCTTCACCTACACATACCGCTTACGAGAATATCAAATACATCGCTTTCCGGGATACATACGGTGCCGCGGATGCTACTTATTATTATCAACAGCGCTGGAATTCGCAGGATCAGGAAGATGCGCCTGAAGTGAAAGATATGCTTGGAGCAGTAAAGGATGAGAAGTTGAAAGAGGAACTTTTTGACCTGTTCCGTATCGCTCCGATGCTCGACAAAAAGATCATTCTGCTCTCGAGTGGTGAGTTGCGTAAATTTCAACTCACCCGTACCCTGCTCACTGCTCCCCGGGTATTGATCATGGACAATCCGTTTATCGGTCTGGATGCTGCCACACGAGAACTTCTTTTTCGCTTATTGGAGCAGCTGGCCCGGCGTGAAGCCTTACAGATCGTTCTGGTACTTTCGATGCTGGATGATATACCGGAGTTTATCACCCATGTGATACCGGTGGAAGAGAGTCGGGTAGGGGAGAAACTCACTCGTCAGGAGTACCTGGATGCTTATATTCCCGCCAATCTGAGTGCGGAAGTTGCCCGGCGCAGGGAGCGTATCCTTTCCTATCCTTTACAGGAGGATGGATATACTTCTGAAGAAGTGGTAAAATTGAATAAGGTAAGTATCCGCTATGGAGATCGCACCATCCTGCGTGAGCTGGACTGGACGGTGCGGCGGGGAGAGAAATGGGCCCTGACAGGGGAAAATGGCTCCGGAAAATCCACCCTGCTTAGTCTGGTATGTGCCGACAATCCTCAATCTTATGCCTGCGATATCAGTCTATTCGGACGAAAACGGGGTACCGGAGAGAGTATCTGGGAGATCAAACGGCACATCGGTTATGTGAGCCCGGAGATGCACCGTGCCTATCTCAAGAACCTGCCTGCCATAGAAATAGTGGCTTCCGGCCTGCACGATAGCATCGGATTATATAAAAAGGTACATGAGGAGCAACTGGCTGTCTGTGAGTGGTGGATGGATATTTTTGGTATTGCTTCACTCAAAGACCGTCCGTTCCTGCAACTATCGAGCGGTGAACAGCGACTTGCTCTGCTTGCACGTGCATTTGTGAAAGATCCGGAACTATTGATCCTCGATGAACCGTTGCATGGGCTGGATACAGACAACCGCTACCGCATCCGCAAGATCATTGAAGCCTTCTGTGAACGAAAAGATAAAACACTGATTATGGTGACTCATTACGAATCGGAGTTACCTGACTCTATTGATCATCGGTTGAATCTGATACGTACTATGTGATTGCATAAAACCTCCCCGCGACTATTTTCTACCGGCAGGTCAGATACTGTTTCCATTTTTCCTGTCTCTACAAGAAGCATATATATGATAACTTATAGAGACGCAATAATTTGTGTCTTATAAATCAAAAGAAGGCTCAAGAAAGACCCCCCAAATCGTATCTAAACTTTGTGTAAATTTAAAAAATTATATTTTGCTTAATATGATCTTTTTACTTACCTATTTAATTAATTAATATAATTAAATTGGTTTATTGTTAAGTAAAATATTTGTTTTTAATTTTATTAACATATTTTCTTGTGTTGTTTATTTTTGAAAGCTTATCTTGCACGCTTAGTAAACAAATTCATTCTAAGAAAATTTATTTCACGACAAATATATATATATCTACTGACCTGTCCTTTACGGGTATTGCAGCTAATTTATTGATTAATATTCTTATTTATAATTCTCTATTTTCATTTTTTTGTTTTGATTGTCTTTTCAATTTGATTGTTTTTGTAAATAAATAGAGAGTTTTCAAAGGATTTTATAGTCTGGATAAAAGTAATTTTATTCATTAAAATTTAATTATTTATGTA
>DALZBD010000203.1:0-7013 GCA_031977515.1 Bacteroides sp.
AGAACTGGTGCGCAACCTCACGGGCGACAAACAGGGCAGAATATACATCGACACCCGTTCGGGCATCATCGAACATACCATCCGCACCAACACGTACCGTCAGATCGCCGGTTCTTCCCACTGCATGTACTACGGAAAATCGGGGTTGTGGATCGCTTACAGGAATACGATCTACTGTTGGGACCATGAGAAACTCACTGCGTATGCCTCTCTACAGGAAGAGAATGCGACTATCGATTGCCTGCTGGAGACCGAACGGGAGGATATATACGCAGGCACCAAGGATCACGGACTCTTCCTGTTGGAGAAAGACGGACAAGTCACCAACCTGCACCGGGAGATAAAACAAATCCGGCAGATCTTTTCCGACCGGGAACAGAAAATATGGCTCGCTACACGCCGCAATGGCCTCTATCGCCTGGATCATAAACAAGGTATACGCCATTTTCGCCATACAGCTGATGACCCCAACAGTATTTCGAGCAACATCATCCGCTCTGTATGTGAAGACAACTCGGGCAACCTGTGGATAGCCACTTTCAACGGTCTCAACCAGTATATACGCAAAGAAGAACGGTTTGTCCCCTACGAATTTATCTATGAAGATACCCACACGCTGAACGACGGTTCTATTTATTGCCTCACCAAAGACAGTCAGGGAACTATCTGGAGCGGTTCGTTCTACGGGGAGATTCACTGTTTCAATCCGGAATACCAGTCATTTGCCTATTATTCCCCACCTGCCAGTGAAAAAATCGCCCCGTATCATGTGACTTTCGGAAAGACAGCGGAAGACTCGGAAGGTAATCTCTGGATCGCAGCCGAACGCGGCGGGCTCTACCGGTTCGACAAACAACAAAAAACTCTGGATCCGGTCTCCATAGGTCCACGTCCCTACAATGTACAGACCGTGTGGCTCGACAGGGCGAACAACATTTTGTGGATCGGTACCCTGCTCGATGGACTGATCCGTTACGATCTGACTACCGGCAAAAGCAATATCTATACCCGGGAAATACTGGTCAACAACAGCATCCGCGAGATTATCCCTTACCAGGGAGGCTTTTTTCTGGGCACTCACAACGGGGTGGCTTTCTTCGATCCTGTCCACAACCGCAGCATGCGAGCGGGTAGCAACGATTCGGGGCTGGGAGAGACGGCTGTCACCACCATGCTACTCGACCGCAGGGAACAACTCTGGGTGGCTGCACACAACCAACTGCTATGCTACAGCCCGCAAGAGAATATCTGGGAAGAGATCCGGTTGTCGCCCGACAAAGAAAAAGAGAATTACACGGTGACCCGGCTGATAGAAAACAGCGTGGGTGATCTATGGATCGGCACTTCCCGGCACGGACTTTTCCTCCGGAAGAAAGGAGAATCTGACTTCCTACCCATGGGGACGGAACAGGGACTTATCCACGATCACATCATAGATATGGCCACAGATGCGTATGGAAACCTGATGGTAGCTACCGAAGAGGGCCTGAGCTACATTGCCGGGGATCTGGAGATCACCAACATCCGTCGCAACAAATTCCTGTCGATGTTCAAGCTTTCGGAAAACTGTATCTATATAGACAGCCGGGATCAGATCTACCTGGGTGGGATCGGTATGTTGTGCGAGTTTCCGGTCAACCAGATCTTCCGTGAGCCACACCTCTATACCATCAACCTGTCGGGTATTGCGGTCAACGACGTACTGCAACAGCCCGGCCAGACAGGTTCGCTGCTCAAGGAGTCGGTTTTTCATACCCATTCGCTTACCCTGCCCGCCGGATCACATTCGCTCTCTGTACGGGCTTTCACCAACAACTACGCCTCTCCCCTCTCCTGTAGCATACAATACTGCCTCGAGCCTTTCGACAAAGAATGGAGACTGGCCAATAGCCTGAACGAGATCACCTATACCAATCTTTCGGCAGGCAAATACCAGCTTCACATTCGTGGTGATGTGGCGCTTGCTTCCGGTGAATATCCGGAAAGGGTATTGCACCTCACCGTAAAACCTCCTTTTTACGCCACATCCTGGGCATTCCTGATCTATACGATCCTTCTATTGACGCTGCTATACGAAGGCTATCAGGTGATGATGCTTCGCTCTTCACTGCGTATGGAAAAGGAGCAGAAAAAACAGATGGAAGAGCTCAACCAGAGCAAATTGCGCTTTTTCACCAATATCTCCCATGAATTCAAGACTCCGATCACTCTTATATTCAGCCAGATCGAGTTGATCCTGCAATCTCCGCACATACCGCCGAAGATACACAACCGGCTGATCAGTATCTGGAAAAATACCACCCGGATGAACCGGCTCATTGCGGAACTGATGGAGTTTCGCAAACAAGAACAGGGATTCACGCCGTTGCAGGTGGATCGACACGATCTGGTACAGCTTGTCAACGAACTCTCTCTGACCTTCGGCGACTATGCCAGGCACCGTAAGATCTCTCTCAACCTGATCGTGGAACAGGAGGATGTCACGTTTTATTTCGATCGCCGACAGATCGAGAAGGCATTGTTCAATCTGCTTTCCAATGCATTCAAGTTTACTCCCGAGCAGGGCTGCGTGGATGTGCGTCTCTACACCTCCGGGCACAAAGCATTTATAGAGGTGTCGGATACCGGAACGGGCATCCGCAGGGAAGAACTGGATAAGATATTCATGCGTTTCTATCAGTCGGACAATGCGGGGTATACCTCTCATGTAGGCACAGGCATTGGTCTGGCGTATGCTCGTAATATACTTCTGGCTCATCAGGGCAACATTACCGTGAAAAGTGTACAGGGACAGGGAAGCTGCTTTACGCTCGAACTGCCGATGAATATTTCTTATTCATCTGAACAAATAAAGGAACAGCTGCCTGTCTTACAGGATGAATCGGGAAAACAACCGGAACAGCTCGATCCCGGATTTATCGAAGAGATCCGGGAAGAGCAGAAAAAAGCAGATGCGACCCATCCTGTGATCCTGATCGTGGAAGACAACGAGGAGGTGAGAGAATTGCTCCGGCAATTGTTTGCTCCGCTCTATACGGTAGAAACGGCTATGCATGGCAAAGAGGGATACGAGAAGGCATGTGCACTCAAACCGGACATTGTGCTTACGGATGTGATCATGCCCGAAATGTCGGGTACGGAACTGTGCCGGAGGCTGAAAAGCCACATCGAAACGTCTCATATCCCGATCGTATTGCTTACCTCACAGGCCTCCGCGGAGTATGTCACCGAAGGGTTGAAGACAGGAGCAGACGACTATATCCCCAAACCTTTCAGCGTGAAGCATCTGATGATCCGCTGCAACAACCTGGTCAATTCCAGAAAACTGCTCCAGAAACGATATGCCCGGGAGACCACCGGACACCCGGTAGACCTGATTGCGACTACCTCACTGGATCAAGCTCTTATTGAACAGTCTATACAACTGATCGAGAGCAACCTGGAAAACCCGATGTTCAGCATAAACTTTCTGGCACGTGAGATCGGTATGGGACGTACCAAGTATTTCAATAAGATCAAGGCCATTACCGGAATGACCCCCAACGATTTCGTGACAAACATCAAACTCAAACTGGCGTGTCGTATACTGACGGAGGAGCCTACCTTGTCTACCAGTGAACTGGCTTTCCGCCTGGGATTCAGTTCTACAAGCTACTTTATCAAGAAATTCAAGGAGTTTTCGGGTACTACGCCCAAGCTGTATCGGCAGGGAGCGTAGGCAAATTATTCGACAACATGGAGTTTTTTGTGGGGTACGATCGGAACTCCATATTCTATTTTCTGGTGTTGAAATAAAGAAATCGGACCAGAAAGAACAATTCTTTTTACGAAATAAGTATATTTGTACTGAATAACATACATAGCAATCATCCAATCGGTAAATTGCACACTAACAACATGTAAACACCAATAACAATGTACAAGTATTTCAAATTACAACAGGGAAAGTATACACGTACCCAATTGCATATACCCTATCTATATGGTATGATGATGTTTGGAGCTGCCCTAATCTACGGTATCACAGAAACTGATGAGATGAATATTCCCGCTGTTCTCGTCTTTCTTGTTATTATTTCCATCCAAGCCTATTATTTCTACAGAAAGATAGTAATTGATCCGGAGAGTCGCCTTATTACCAAAACACATCTGGGGTTGTTCAAAAAAAGTGCCTCTCTGGATCGGTTTATCAATTTTGAGATCGTTCACAACAAACGATGGGGAATTTTTCACAACGGTTATGACATCGATATATTCATCGAAAATGATAAAGGCGAGGAAGAACGATTCAGCATCCTTGACAATATCTACCGAAAGAAGAAAAAAGATAAAATGCTTGCTGAATTGCAACATATCTTTCAGGAAATAGATCGCAACGATCCTACTTCGAAGGAATACAACCTGTTGCCTGATGAGATTATGGAAAGGCTCTACGATGATCACAAAGGATATACAGAAGAAGAAATCGCTGCTACAGAAAAGCGATTGGGAATCACACGATTGCCCGCTGTCCTTCGCACGTATTATTTAAACTATGCAAAGCTGAGCCTGAGCACTGCCTTAGATCCTATTCTGGAACCATCGCAGATAAATTTTACACACTATATACTCAACAATGATCGGGAAGATTTCGAAGATATCTATGGCGCACCCGTAGAGGAATTGAAAGCCCGCAGCACCAATCATCTGGTATTCTGGGTAGAGAATCAGGGTGTATGGCAGGCAGCCATACGCGAAGAGGATCTATGGAGAGAAAACCCACCTGTCTATATGACTGTAGATGAGAGTATATTGGAGTGGGATCTGGTAAGCGACAGCCTCCAGTCTTTCCTCGTCACCTCTTTCTGGGACAATGCCGAAGATTGCGACGATCTGGAACTGGAGAAATCGAACGATGAAAATGAAATTCTGTCTACCATCCGTACATACCATATTGATCCGGCACTACTTACTCCTACTTATACCCGCCATCTGGCGACCTGTTGGGACAGCAGAGAAAAGAAACTCTTTATGTTCCTCAACAGAGATGGAAAAGGGCAATTTAGCGATATGAAGATCCTGTCGGTGTAGATTTCCCGCTTTCCTGAATCCTCTTTTTCATTCATGAAAAGAGACAATCAAAAAAAGGCTTTTAACTCCTGAATTAAAAAACTCATCATCCATAAAATTCAAATTATGTCAAAAATTAATTTCGCAAGCGCAATTATATGTATACTGTTATTTACTTCATGTACAGACCTCATGGGACCGAACTTCACCAATCAGAAGCAAATCGATGAAAATGTCATGAGAAGAATATCAAAGTATCTTGATGCAGAAACCCCTATCATAAGTATTGACTTCAGAGATCCTGGTGATTTCACAAAAACCATGACTAATGCCACCATTGAATATTACTCATTGGAAGACAAAGAAGTAAAACGTATTCTCATTCCTCTCCAGGGCAATCAAAAGCCGAACCACCTTAAAGTAAGGGACAAGAAAACCAATATATGGGGAACCAAATCGACAAAAACAACACCGGAAAACAGCATTAAACTCAAGGATATGAATTTCTCACAAATAGCATCCAACATTCAGAAAGGAGTAGATTTCCTGAAAGAAGAAAGTATGTCGTTTGATGGAATTCGACACTATACTATAACTGTAGATCTCAACACGCTTGATTACCAACACAGATTTACACTTGAAAGCAAATCAAAGACTGAACTTTCTACAGAATCAGGCCGACTCGTAACCAGTTACTATAAAATCGGATTCACTGCTGATTCTGAAGGGAATGTAGAATATGTAAAGTAACAACAGAACTTTAATTCACTACATCTATTTTTTAAAAGCATTATCATCCTGTTACCTGAAAGAAATACAAAAATCGGGTAGTCAACCGAATAACAAGATTCATACCCTAGGCAACTGATAAGGGCGCAGTTTTAGCAAACTGCGCCCTTTCTATATACCTTATAATATCTTTCTTACAGATTGGCTTTCACCGCATCAATCAGTTCCTGATACTCCTCATCGGAAAGATACACTTCTCCCGGATTCATACGGAATGTACCGCCATAATCCGGTCCGTCCACATATTTGGGAGCCAGGTGAAAATGCAGGTGAGAGAGTTTATCGGAATAAGCACCGTAGTTGATCTTTTCGGGCCGGAAGGCTTTGTCCATCGCACGGGTCACTTGTGCTACGTCTGCCATAAATGCATTGCGCTCTTCATCGGAAAGTTCGTTCAAATCGTTGGCATGGCCGTTGTAAGCAACAAGGCAACGACCGCGGTAGGTCTGCTCTTTAAATAGGAAAGCACGTGACACGCTCAACGGAGCAATTTCTATCATCAGGCTGTGTAAAGTCTCGTTGTTCTGACAATAGAGACATTCTTTTGGATCGCTTTTCATAATATGTTTCAGTTTTTAAATTGTGATATGTACAAAGATAAGGCATATCTTCATAATTAAATGTAGACTTTTCGTTCTTTTACCTGTCAATTTTGATTCACTCCTACCTTCTACCCATTCGGATTCGGTATATGGACAATATTTTCCACTATTTTCTTTCCGAGTCGGGAATCTGATTAAATTCTGTGCAGTCACTGGTCAAACATCCTGATTGGTTCTTCTTCACTTTAGTTGAAAGTTCCGGTTAATATCATATCCTATTTTACAGAGCTACAGATACTTTACAAATATGGACAAATATACCCACCTAAAAACTTACCCCCTCAAGTAATGAAATACCAACATTCCTGATACACCACAAAAAAACTCCGGCAGCAGAGTTCTGCTACCGGAGAAGTGTGCAATTTAAGTTAAGTCATCTACCAAATGTAAAATCATAGAGAAAAATATTTCCGTTCCTGTCTGATTACGGACGGAAGAACTACAACTATGTGTATCTTTGGGAGGTATTCTTTTACCTGCCTGTCTCCTTACAACATAAAATCTGCCCGCAGGACATATTCATATTATTATTATTATTTTTCACTTCTTCGCTTCCGATTTGCAAATATAATT
>DALZBD010000204.1:0-6998 GCA_031977515.1 Bacteroides sp.
CCAATCGCACTCCGCCAGTCTTCTCCATTTCGTGGCTGATAGGTCAGAAAACCAAGTTGCTCCGCAATTTCTATATTAGCTGTCCCATCATCGATAAATAAAGTCTCTTCCGGCAGGATATCAGCATCCCGGATCATATATTCAAATATCTTCTTTTCCGGTTTCACACAGCCCGTCTCGTACGAAGTATATATTTTATCCACATAACTATCCAGAGGCTTGCCGGCAGGGGTAAACTCATTGCTACGCGCCCAGCTCATCACAAAAGGATTGGTATTGCTCAGGATATAAATGCGATAAGAATTTCGCAGTTCTGTCAGATAATCCAGCTTGTCCTGGGAGGTATGGCAAAAGAAAGACAACCACGCCTGACGACATTCTTCCGGTGATATCTCTCTGTGGCAAAGTTCACTCAGTTTGGCAATGAATGTCCGGGCATTGATGCGCCCGTCTTCCACTTCCAGGAAGATACCTTTCTGATGGTATTTATCCAGAATTGTATCCGCCGCTGTAAGACCCAGTGATTTGAAATGTTCCACAGCACTTTCCCGGTCGATGTCGGCAATGACTCCACCGAAGTCAAAAACCAGATTTTTAATATGTTTCATGATCCATTGATGTTTGATGTCAAAGTTAACGCATTATCTATGTTCCCGGTTTGATATATGTCAACAAACGCACTTTTGTTTTCCGGATTATACCTATTTGTTGTTATTTAAAAGCAGTCTAAATAATTTGTTTCAAAAGCGGATAAGCCGTATCTTTGCAGCGTATTTATTAAAAATCAGTGATTAGTGTATGCGTTTATCTGAGCTGCAAACAGGTGAGAAAGGAGTGATCGTCAAAGTCCTCGGACACGGCGGGTTCCGTAAGAGGATTGTGGAGATGGGTTTTATCAAAGGTAAAACCGTGGAAGTGTTGTTGAATGCTCCGTTGAAAGATCCTATCAAATACCGGATCCTGGGATATGAAGTCTCTCTGCGTCGTCAGGAGGCTTATATGATCGAAGTCATCAGTGAGGAGGAAGCACTGAAACAGGCCGCCACAGACACCAGATACAATGAACTGAGCGAAGAGGTTGTTGGTGGTGAAGAGCAGATCAAGCAGGTAGCACTGGGCAAACGTCGCGTCATTAATGTAGCACTGGTAGGAAACCCCAATTGCGGGAAAACCTCTCTTTTTAATATTGTATCCGGTTCGCACGAGCATGTGGGTAACTACAGTGGGGTGACAGTAGATGCCAAAGAGGGGCATTTTGACTTTGAAGGATACCGTTTCCGTATTGTAGACCTGCCCGGAACCTATTCCATTTCCACCTATACACCGGAAGAGGTATATGTACGCCGGCATATTGTTGATGAAACCCCCGATGTTATCGTGAATGTCGTGGATTCTTCCAACCTGGAACGCAACCTCTATCTGACTACCCAGCTGATCGATATGAATGTGCGTATGGTAGTTGCCCTGAATATGTACGATGAACTAGAGGCCAGTGGTAATACGCTGGACTACAAACAACTCAGCCGTCTGTTTGGTGTACCCATGATACCCACTGTGTCCAAACGGGGAAAGGGACTGAATCATCTGTTTCACGTGGTGATCAATCTGTACGAAGGGGCAGACTTCCTGGACAAACACGGTAATATGAACCCTGAGGTTGCCAAAGAATTGCAGGACTGGCATCTCAGGCATGTGGATGAAGCAGGGCACGAAGACCATCTCGAAGAGTATGCCGATGAGCAGAAAGTCCGGGAGCGGGTATCGCGCCATATCCATATCAATCACGGTGCGGATATCGAAGAAGCGATTTCCTCGGTAAAGAAAGTAATCTCTGCCAATGAAGACATCCGTCATAAATACTCCACCCGTTTTCTGGCAATCAAATTGCTGGAATTTGATGAAGAGGTGGAGCAGATCGTCGGTTTCCTGCCTAATGCAAAGGAGATCATGGAGACGCGTGATAAAATGGCTAAGAAGATCGAAACTTCGGTCGGAGAAGACAGCGAATCTGCCATTACCGATGCCAAATATGCGTTTATCAACGGAGCCCTGACAGAGACCTATACAGACAACAAGATCGAGAAAAAGCAGATCACCCGTATGCTGGATGCCATCATGACCAACCGTTATATCGGCTTCCCAATCTTTTTCCTCTTTATGTTCCTGATGTTTCACCTGACCTTTGTGTTGGGAGAATACCCTATGGAAGCTATCGAATGGGGAGTAGAAGAATTGGGTGAATGGCTACGGAATACCATGAGCGACGGTACATTGAAAGACCTCCTCGTAGATGGGATCATTGGTGGAGTAGGAGGGGTGATCGTATTTCTTCCCAACATCCTGATCCTTTATTTCTGTATCTCCTTTATGGAAGATACCGGCTATATGGCACGTGCGGCATTCATTATGGACAAGGTGATGCACAAAATGGGACTGCATGGGAAATCCTTCATTCCGTTGATCATGGGATTCGGCTGTAACGTACCGGCTATCATGGCTTCCCGTACGATAGAGAACCGGAAAAACCGGCTGGTCACCATACTGATCAATCCGTTGATGTCCTGTAGTGCCCGTCTACCCATCTATCTGGTGATGGTAGGAGCCTTTTTCCCGAACAATGCAGGATTGGTATTGTTTTCTATTTATCTGATCGGTATCATTCTCGCAGTCATACTGGCACGTGTCTTCAGTAAGGTTCTGGTAAAGGGAGACGATACTCCGTTTGTCATGGAGCTGCCTCCCTATCGTATGCCTACATTGAAGGCAATCAGTCGCCATACCTGGGACAAAGGAGCACAGTACCTGAAAAAGATGGGGGGAATCATTATGATCGCTTCCATTGTGATCTGGTTCCTGGGATATTATCCGAATCATGAGGCGTATGAAACAGAAGTCGAGCAACAGGAGAATTCTTACATCGGCCAGATCGGTAAGGCCATGGAGCCTGTGATCGAGCCGTTGGGATTTGATTGGAAACTCGGGATCGGTATCCTTTCGGGAATAGGCGCGAAAGAACTTGTTGTGAGTACGCTTGGGGTACTTTATACCAACGATGCCGATGCAGATATAGTGAGTCTGGGAGAGCGTATACCGATTACTCCGCTGGTGGCCTTCTGCTATATGCTTTTTATACTGATCTACTTCCCGTGTATTGCCGCTCTGGTAGCGATCAAACAGGAAGCCGGTGGATGGAAATGGGCGATATTTGCAGGAGTATATACCACAGCGTTGGCATGGGTTGTTACTTTCACTGTATATCAATTGGGTAGTTTATTATTATGAATTGGCAGGATGTAATTGTATATATCATTGTAGCGTGTTGCTTTGTATGGGTAATCCACCGTACGCTGTTCTGGTGGAAGCGTGCGGAAAAAAATGACAATCCCTGTGCTTCTTGTGTAAGTGGTTGTGACCTAAAGAGAATGATGGATCAGAAGCAGCAGGAGTGCCGGGAAAACCAGATCCCGAAAGAGAAAAATTGCTGCAAATAGTTGGAAATATAGAAAAAATCCCTACCTTTGCAACCGCAAACGAATCATAAGGTTCCTTGGCCGAGTGGCTAGGCACCGGTCTGCAAAACCGTCTACGGCGGTTCGAATCCGCCAGGAACCTCTGGTATCATTGAAGGAATAGAATCAATAGTTCTATTCCTTCTGTTTTTTAGACACTTAGCTCCTCTGTGGTGGAAGGACTAAAAGGGTAAATTTCATAGTTTTTCAGCTTTTGTTGTACAAATGTTAGACTAAAAAAAACGACAATGTACAAATGAAAGCATCTTTAAAGATACTACTTCGCAACAATTATGTGACCAAAGACGGCAAACAACAGGTTTGTTTACGGTACACTGCTTACAGGAAATGTACTTTTATTGGATTGAATATTTCGGTAGAACCTCGCTACTGGAATGAGAAACGCTGTGCTGTTCTTTCCGGTGATAAACGATACCTATTCTATAATGAGTTAATCAAAAAAATGTACCATAAAGCAGATGGTATCATTTTGGAGAATTACCTGAAACCTTTACCCGTCAGGGAGTTTATCAGCAAACTAAAAGATAAGCATTACGGGAATACAGATTTTTATGTATTCATAGAAAAAGAAATAGAGTTGTTAAAGGCTTCCCGTGCCAGTGGTACCATATCCAACTATTATAAACTGATTAATACCATGAAGGAGTGGAAACCTACTCTATCTTTTGATGATATTACTTTGGATTACATTCAACGGTATCACAACCATCAGTTAGAAGTCGGGAACCAACTATCTACCATCTACAAAAAGCACGCTAATTTTAAGTTTCTGGTGGGTCTGGCAGTAGATAAAGAGATGATCCTTAAAAATCCCTATGAGAAGTTTGAGATAAAGAAAAATATCAAGGCTCAAAACAGTGATGTACTCACAGAGGAAGAATTGAAAAGACTTCAAAAGGTATATGATAGTAAAATATATGTTGAGGGTAAACAGGAAGTTTTACGGGAGTTTCTTTTTAGCTGCTATACTTCTCTTGCGTTTGCCGAGTTCTCTACTGTCACCTATGAAAACCTAAAACCTATCCGGCTTAAATCCGGTGAAACATACTTTTTGCTTTGCAATGAACGCACCAAAACAAATATACCTTATAAAATACCGATTGTTTCGCCTATGGTCATTAAATTACTTGGGAATGGGGAGAGCTTTCAGAAAATATTTCAACCGCTCTCCAATCAGACAACCAATCGCCATTTAAAAGATATCATGGCTGATCTTAAAATTGATAAGACAATGACGTTTCATCGTGCCCGGCATTCGTTTAGAACTATTGCTGCCCGGAAGGGTGTCCGGGATGGGATTGCAGAGCGTATTATGGGGCATGCGGAAGGGAATGATATAAAGGATATTTATACTCATTTGTCTGATGAGGACATTGTTCAGGAGATATTGGATAAGTGGGTTATTTAAATATAACCATTAGATGAAAGCAGCAATTAAGATTATTTTCTCGTAGTGTATTATAAAATTGAAACAGCAGAACTTTAAGTAATACAAAAGGTTATATTTGCAATACTTAAAAAAATAATATATGAGTGGAGTCATGGAAGAAGCCGAACGTTTCTGGGATAGTGGTTTATGTTCGGTTAAAGATGCTTGCGTATGTGCAAACCATTTTAAAGATAAATATGTAATAAGACATATAAAAAGAAATTCAGAATCTGGTTATTGCGATTATTGCAAAACAATCAAGAAAGTAATCTCTCTAGAAGATTTTATGTTTTATGTAATGGGAATACTTACTGAATTTTATACTGATGCTGGACAATTTATGAGTTATAATTCTAGAGAAGGTGGTTATCTGGGGAGAGTGTTGGATTCCTCTGATTTATTTTATGAATTAAACTTAGATATAGATAACGATGAACTTCAACAAGACATGATGGACTCTATAGCTGACAAAGCTTGGGCAAGTCCAGATCAATATTATGAAGAAGATGGTGTGAAATTAATGTATAATTGGGATTATTTCAAGAATATAGTACAGCATAAGGCACGATATCTTTTTTATAATACTCAAACCTTTAAAGATGATATTTACAACTTTCATGCGTATTCTATTTTAAAGGAAGTTAGTAATGTTGTAAAAAAAACAAAATTACTTACAGTACTTAAACCAAACACCGCAATATACAGGTGTAGGCAACATGACTTTAAGACTAGAATAAAACATGCTCATGAAATAACTACTCCAGCTAAAGAATATGCAATTTATCCCAACCGCATGAGCCCTGCCGGAATAGCGATGTTTTATGGAGCATTCGAATTAAATACAGCAAAAATAGAAGTTGTAGACTATTCAGATAGAAAAAAGAAATATTTAACTTCTGCAATTTTTAGAAATAAAGAGTCACTCAACTTAATAGATTTTACAAAAGTCCCTCCCGTAAACCTGTTTGATGAGAAAATAAGAAAAAATATTTACTTAATCAATTTTCTGCATGACTTTATCAAGGAACTATCAAAACCGATCAAGCATGATGGTAAAATACATATAGAATATGTTCCAACTCAAATATTAACTGAGTATTTTAGATATATTCACCCACGCCATAAAACACCTATTGATGGGATTATATATCCCTCTTCTAAGGACATTAAAGGAAAAGCCATAGTTCTCTTTATGGATCATGAAGAGTCTTTAAATAGATTAGAATTCCAGAGAAACAGCTTAAAACGAATGAAAATTAAATAAATATACCGTTTACTCAAAATAGTAATAACATAAAAAATCTATTTTTATATTTCTTCCTCTATAACTTGAATTAAATCATTAAATGAATCAATGCCAATGGCATCAAAATAAGCATAAATTGCATGATTATTTAATATTTCTTCGGAACAATATGCTTTTGTAGATAATAATTTTCCATAGTTATGATGATCAAGATCTTGTTGCATTGAAAATATAGCTTCTGTGTCAATTGAATATTTAGAGTTGATAATGCTTTGAACATCCATATTTTCATACACTTCTTTCTCTGGAGGAAGAGTTCCGGGCAGTTTGAATAACTTCCTTTTTTTATCTTCTCCTTTGTCAGCATCTCGTACACCTATGACTTTAATATTTTGTGAGACTAACAAATCTACGGCATTAGCTACTGCCTTTGTATCACCCACAGGAGAAATTTGTAGAGAAGAAAGTAGCTCGGGTCTTATTTCACGGATAGCTTCTTGTAATACTAATGCTGCAAATGTATCTTCAACACAAATAATTAAAGCTTTTTTTTGACCGTCAGTTAAAATAGATTTTGCTCTGTTAGCAGATATTCTATCTAGAACTCTGACTCCTGCAGAACTTCGTAATAGAAACTTTCGTCCTTCTGGAGGTAATGCTTCTAAAATAATACTTGAATGTGTCGATAGTATTACTTGGTGACCTTTTCTAACACATACATCCATTAGGTATTTAATAAATTTATATTGAGCATCTTCATGCAGAGATATTTCAGGTTCTTCCAGAATAAATA
>DALZBD010000205.1:0-6946 GCA_031977515.1 Bacteroides sp.
TAAATTATAGAGTTAATACTAAATTACTTTTTAACAGACACAATAAAGGTCTTCGCAGGTTTGAAAGCCGGAATGTTATGCTCCGGAATGATAATTGTGGTGTTTTTTGAAATATTACGAGCAGTTTTCTGTGCTCTTTTCTTAACAATGAAACTACCGAATCCACGGAGGTATACGTTCTCGTCTTTTGAAAGAGAACCTTTCACTACTTCCATAAATGCCTCAACAGTTGTGAGTACTGTGTTCTTATCAATTCCGGTGTTTTTTGTAATTTCGTTTACAATATCTGCTTTAGTCATCTTTTCTTAAAAAAATATTATTACTAAATTCATCTAAAATTTTGGACTGCAAATATATAGGTTTTTCGTGTTGAAAAAAAATATATTCTGAACTATTTTCTAAAAAAAATGCTTCTTCCCATTTTATAAAAAGGTATTGGATGAAATTTAGTACCTTTGCGGAGGTAATATATGATGTATGAGCAACAATTTCAGCCAAACTATTATAGGTTGGTATCGTGAGTTCGGGCGCGAACTTCCCTGGCGTGATACCACCGATCCTTATCTGATCTGGATTTCCGAGATCATCCTTCAACAGACCCGCGTGGCACAGGGATACAACTATTTCCAACGATTTATCAGACGTTTTCCGGATGTCTCTGCTCTGGCGGCGGCAGACGAAGAGGAAGTCATGAAATATTGGGAAGGACTGGGATATTATTCACGGGCCCGCAATCTCCATGTTGCGGCCCGCAGTATGAATGGAGTGTTCCCCACCACTTATCCCGAGGTACGTGCACTGAAGGGGGTAGGAGACTATACGGCTGCTGCTATCTGTTCTTTTGCCTACCAGATGCCTTATGCGGTGGTGGACGGCAATGTGTATAGGGTACTTTCCCGGTATTATGGGATAGATACACCTATCGATTCCACACAAGGACGAAAACTGTTTCATTCGCTGGCTATGGAAGTCATGGATACAAATGCTCCTGCCGAATACAATCAGGCTATTATGGATTTTGGAGCCTTGCAGTGTACGCCGATATCTCCGAAATGCCTGTTTTGTCCTTTATCCGGCAGTTGTGCGGCTTTGGCACAGGGGAAAGTGGCCTCTTTACCGGTAAAGCAGCATAAGACCCAGACAACGGATCGTTTTTTCAATTACCTGTATGTAGATGCCGGAGAGTTTACTTTCCTGCATAAGCGTGTCGGGAACGATATCTGGAAAAATCTGTTTGAATTTCCTTTGATCGAGACTAACGGCTCCATTGATGAGGATCAGCTTCAGGCACTTCCTGAATTTACCCGATTGATCCGTGAAGGAGAGAAACCGGTTGTAAGTATGGTGTGCCGGAATATGAAGCATGTGCTCTCTCACCGGGTCATTTACGCCTCATTCTATAGGGTGAAGCTGCCTGCAGAGACGAAATCTTTTGAAGATTACCGGAAGATACCTAAAGAGGAGGTCGGCGAATATGCTTTACCACGCCTCATTCTGAAATTTATGGAGAAATACTTATAATTCCTGTAAATAGTTTGTGTATCTTTTTGATTCGATATGTTCTATTGGAATTACTATTCCTTGTTCCGGATAAACAGGTCATATCCGAGATTTTATCAGTCAGCAGGAATTTCTGAGTCGGTATAGGGGACTAAGAATAAAAACAACAGAGATCAACTGTTGTTCTTTATACTATAAAAAGTGTTTTATTGCTTGGATATTGTGATAATTCTGATTATTTTTGGCAGGAAAATCGATATTTTTAAAGGAGAATTTATATGTCAGTAAACAAAGTTATCTTGTTGGGAAATGTAGGGAAAGACCCTGAAGTCAGATATCTGGACAGTGGTATTGCTGTAGCCAGTTTCCCGTTGGCAACCTCCGATCGTGCCTATACCTTACCTAATGGTACACAAGTACCCGAACGTACGGAATGGCACAATCTTGTTCTCTGGAGAGGACTTGCGGAAACGGCCGAAAAATATGTACATAAAGGTGATAAATTGTATGTGGAAGGAAAGATCCGTACCCGTTCGTACGATGATCAGTCCGGAGCCAAACGCTATATTACCGAAATATTTGTAGATAATATGGAGATGCTGTCTCCCAAAGGAACATCCGGTGCGGGTGTGCAACCGGCTGCTCCTCAGGCTGCTGCTTCGCAGCCTTCTCAGGTTGCAGGTGCACCTATACAAAACGATCCGGCAGACGATCTGCCGTTCTGATAAAATGTTTCATAGGGGATCAGGAGTATCTGACTCCCGATCTCCTATTGAAATAAGTGTTTAACTAAAAGCAATCTCTTTGGACTCAGACGATTATTTACGCCCCATTGGCGACTTTTTTGACGGAATTACCGTTGTGACACCTTCTCTTTCGGCAATTATAGCCATTTTACTGGCTGGTTTGCTGTTGTTTGTATCTGGTTTTGCGTCAGCTTCTGAAATAGCTTTCTTTTCACTGTCTCCATCCGACCGGAGTAAAATAGAGGATGAAGAACACCCTTCGGACAAACGGATCAACAGTCTGCTCAACAATTCAGAGCGTCTGTTAGCTACCATACTGATCACAAATAATTTTGTGAATGTAACGATTATCATGCTCTGTAATTTCTTTTTTATGAGAGTATTCCTGTTTCATTCGCCGGTAGCTGAATTTCTGATCCTGACAGTTGTCCTTACTTTCCTGCTCCTGCTTTTCGGAGAGATCATGCCTAAAATATATTCTGCACAAAATACATTGGCTTTCTGTCGTCTTGCCGCCCCTGGTATTGGTGCTTTTCAATCTCTGTTCTATCCACTGGCTTCTTTGCTGATGCGTTCGACCAGTTTTGTGAATAAGCATTTTGCAAAGAAAAACCGTAATATATCGGTAGATGAATTGTCTCAGGCTCTTGAACTGACGGATAAGACAGAGATTGCTGAGGAAAACCGCATACTGGAAGGTATCGTGCGTTTTGGTGCGGAGACTGTAAAGGAAGTAATGACTTCACGACTCGATGTGGTGGACCTGGATATCCGTACCCCTTTCAAAGAAGTGATCCAATGTATCGTTGAAAATGCTTATTCGCGTATTCCGATCTATGCCGGAACCAGCGACAATGTAAAAGGTGTTTTGTATATAAAAGACCTTCTTTCACATCTCAACAAGGGCGAGCATTTTCGTTGGCAGTCTTTGATACGTCCTGCGTATTTTGTACCTGAAACAAAAATGATTGATGATCTGCTCAGGGATTTTCAGGCGGATAAGGTCCATATAGCTATTGTGGTGGATGAATTCGGAGGTACTTCCGGAATTGTGACGATGGAAGATATCATCGAAGAGATTGTAGGAGACATTCAGGATGAATATGATGAAGAGGAGCGTACTTATATCGTGATCAATGAGCATACCTGGATCTTTGAAGCAAAGACACAACTGACCGATTTTTATCGGACGACTTCTGTAAAGGAAGAAGACTTTGAAGAGATAGATGGGGATGCCGATACAGTGGCCGGGCTCTTGTTGGAGATCAAAGGGGAGTTTCCGCAACTTCACGAGATCGTTCCCTATAAAAATTATGAATTTGAAGTCCTGGAGATGGACAACCGACGGATCTTAAAAGTAAAATTTACCATTCATGAATCTCAACTTTCAGCAGAAGCATAGTTTTTTTATGGGAGGATTTGTCTGTGTTCTCCTGATACTTATATGGATATTTGCCTGATCTCATGGGACTTTTTCTGAAACAGCAAGGAGAGGGTTATTCTCTGGGTGTCTGGAGAGTAGAGGAGGGACTGGATGAATTGTTGGCTCTGCTTCCCGATCCCTGTATATACCAGCAACAACTGGATCTGATCCGCTCCTCTTCGAGGAAACTCGAATGGCTTGCTGTGAGGGTACTTTTGTCTGTGATGACAGATGAACCTGCACAGATATCCTATTATCCCAGTGGAAGACCTTATCTTGCTGGTATGTCCCGCCTTATCAGCATATCTCATACGCGTGGATATGTGGCGGTATTATTGAGTGATACGTTGCGCCCCGGAATAGATATCGAACAATATGGTACACGTATTCGTAAGATATCTAATCGGTTTATACATACGCAGGAAGTGGTTAATCTGTATCAGGATACAGATATCTGGGGATTGCTTTTGCACTGGTCTGCCAAAGAGACTTTGTTCAAGTGTCTGGATGAAGAAGGGGTGGATTTTGCAGAACATCTGAGGATATCTCCATTTCAGATCATGCAGCAGGGCCAGTTTGATGCTGTCGAATATCGGACACAGGAGCAGTTTCGATTTACTGTTCACTATCATATTTTTCCGGATTTTGTAATGACCTGGTCTTTCTTCAAAGCGATCGACTGATTGTAATCTGAATTTTCTTTCCTTTTCGTATACTCTTTTAATTTTCCCTGAAATCCTCTATTGTTGTAAATATATTTTCTGAATATTAAAATATGTTTCTAAGTTTGCTGAGTTTGTTACTTTCAGGTAAAGCGCTTTTTCTATTAAAATCCAGTTGAAACCTGTTTAAGCGTCTTTGAATGCAGATTTTTCAGAATTTAATCTCTGGGAAGGTTATGTACTCTTTTGTTAATAGATGTGCATATCTATGGCTTTAAAAATATCAGTTATACGAAAAAAGTTAAAAAAAAATCTATCTTTGCATTCGATTTTCTGAGAAGATAATTGAAATGCATCTCTCAGAATTTTTATATACAGGAAGTTATATACCCTAAACCTTGCTATTGAAAATAGAATGAGCTCTTTTTTTGTGTGCAACAAATTGCTGAAGGTTATGGGATTTCTGAGAGTTTTATTAATTTTGTATTTATAAAAAAGTATAGTTTATGAGAGACCTTCTGCTACATCAGGATTTGTTGGAGGCTATCAGGGAGAGAATACCACAAAATGCTAATCTGACAAATGTGTTGGTGGAGATACTATCCATTGATAAAATGGCAGTTTATAGAAGGTTACGTGGTGAAGTTCCTTTTACTTTTTCTGAAATTATACTGATAGCACGCCGACTTAGCATTTCTCTGGACGAATTTACTCAGGTCGATTCTTTACGTAGCAAACCGTTTCAGTTGAAATTGACAGAGCATATCAATCCACAGGAAATAGATTATGAAATGATGGAAGGGTATGTCGATTTTCTGGAAGCAATGAAATCTTTTCCTGATTCTGAAATGGCCACTTCTACCAATCTGATACCTTCCTTTTTTTATTTCAAGTATGTTCATCTGACTCGTTTTCACCTTTTTAAATGGATGTATCAGTATGGCATTTCGGAGACACCTGTCTATTACAAAGATATTCACATAACCGATCGTTTGAGAAAGCTACAGCAAGCTACCATTGCCAATCATCGGAATTTTAAAATGTCCAGTGTTGTTTTTGATAACCTGGTCTTTTATTATCTGGTGAATGATCTGAAATATTTTTCTAATGTGCATCTGATAGAACCTGAAGAGTTGAAGATCATTAAAGAGGAACTTTTTTGTTTGCTGGAAGATCTGGAACGGTTGAGTATTACGGCGCATTATAAGGAAAATGGACATCGTATTCATTTTTATATCTCCAATATAAATTTTGATACGAATTATAGCTATATGACCAATGGTCAGGTCTATCTGTCTTTGATCGGTGCTTTTATCATGAATGATGTGGCTTCGAAAGACAGGATGACTTATGATCGGGTGAAGATATGGATACAATCTTTGAAACGCCAGTCTACACTGATCTCGGAAAGTGGAGAGAAACAACGTATCCTGTTCTTCAATAAGCAACGTGAGATCATAGCCTCGCTGTAGAAGGATAGCCTGTTTTTAGTAAGGAATAAAAACAGGAATTTTACAACTGTTTTTTGAAAGATATACAGACAGAATTCTGTGTATCTTTTTTTATTTTATTTTCTGAGAAAAATGTAACATTTCTTATTTTTCGCATTTCTATAATAGACACAAATTAAAATGACCGAGCAAGATCTTGTAGAACTGTGTAAAAGCGGTGACAGGAGGGCTTTAAAGTTGCTTTATGATAGATATGCAACATGGATGATGGGTATATCCATGCGGTATGTCGGTAATGAGGAAGACTCCAGGGACATACTACACGATAGCTTCGTTAAGATATTCAGATCGATCGACAGCTTCGAGTACAGAGGTGTGGGCTCATTGAGCGCATGGCTCAGCAGGATCGTTATAAACAACGCTCTGGCATTCCTAAAAAAAGAACAAAACTTACTGCAGATGCATGAAGATATTTTAAGTATTGATATCCACGATAATATGATGTCGGATGAAGATGATACGGATCTGTATGCTGCGGTCTCGGATGAAATAATAATTTATTGCGTAGGCAAATTACCTAAACGATTAAGAATGGTATTCAACCTGTTTATGTTTGAAGATATGCCTCACTGCGATATAGCTAAAGAGCTGGGAATCTCTGAATCTGCTTCGAGGGTGAGACTGCACAGGGCAAAAGCACTGATGGCAGAGGCGATTACAGAACAGATAAAAAGGATGGAAAGATGAATGACGAAAGATTGAGATCATATCTGAAAGAGCGTCTGAGTGATTATAAGCATCCGATAGATGAAACTCTATGGTCGTCTGTTTGTGATACTGCTTTCTCTAAGAAGAAGAGGATGTTTGCTCGGTTTGCTGTATCAGGTGTTGCTGTAGCTGTCCTGGTTCTGGGATTATTTCTCTTTTTCAGATTTGGGGAAGATGATATTCATACGTTGGCAGCTTTGGAAGATCGGTATCAGCAGGAGGAATATACAGAAGTAGGGCAGGGAGAACTTTTTGATGAAAATGAAGGAACGATAGATTCCGGGCAGATACCTCTGCATAGTAGCCTGGTAGTCATATCATCCGGAAAGAACCTGATTGCGGACGATGAAAATGAATCTGTAGTTGATGAAGAGAAGCTGGAAATTGTCCAGCACG
>DALZBD010000206.1:0-6924 GCA_031977515.1 Bacteroides sp.
CGGCAGTAGACGGCTCGCCGGATGCAGACATCAAGATCCTGGTGCGTGGTGGAGGTTCCATCACGCAGGACAACAGCCCGCTGATCCTGCTGGATGGTTTCGAGGTAAACAGCCTCAACGACATTCCGCCTACAGATGTAGAGTCTATCGAGGTGTTGAAGGATGCCGCTTCCACAGCGATCTACGGGGCTCGTGGTGCCAACGGGGTGATCCTGGTAACTACCAAAAGACCCAGTGAAGGACGTGTCTCCATCAGCCTCAATGCCTACGTACAGACAAAGACCCTTTCCAACAAGCTGGATGTGATGGACCCCTATGAGTATGTATTGATGCAGTATGAGAATGCCCGTCAGAAAAGTTCCAATCCCACTGGATTCTTCAATAAGTACGGACGTGCATACGAATACTATATCTATCAGGGCGACAAGGGCACAGACTGGCAGGATGAGATATTCGGAAGCAGTCCGATCTCCCAATACTACGACCTCAGCATCAACGGCGGTACCGAGAAGACCAAATACAAGATCACCTTCATCCATCAGGATCATCCGAGTGTGATGGTAGGCAATGGGCTGACACAGACCAACCTCAATGCCACGTTGAATACGAAACTCTTCAACTTCCTCACCCTCGAATACCGTACACGCTATCTGAATAAAGTAGTAGACGGTTCGGGTACCGAAGGGGTCAGTCTGCTGGATGCCCTGCGTCAGGCACCTACCGAAGGGCTGGATGAGTACATGCAACTGCCTGCCGACAACACCTATTACGATCCCGATCAGGTGGATGAGATCACGCGCTTCAACCCCAAAGAAGAGGCGGAGAGGAACTATAAAAAACGACTCAATAAGTCTCTCAACACCATGGCTGCACTCACCTGGGACATCACCCGAGGAATGACGTTCCGTACGGAATTCGGCTACGAAGACAGTTCGCAGGAGACCCGCAATTTCTGGGGACTGGATACCAATAATGCCAAAAACAACAACAATCAGCCGATGGCACAATGGAGCATACAGCAGACCTCCAAATGGCAGCTGACCAATGCATGGAACTACAATTTTGTGCTTGACGATGCACACGACATCCGGGTGGTACTGGGGCAGGAAATGAAGAGTTCGCAGAGCCGTACCAAGACCTACAGCACCCGCTATTTCCCGGAAAATACCACAGCCAAAGATGCCTTTGACAACCTGTCGCTGGGAACTCCGTACGAAAATTCTTCCTCTGCCGATTCACCGTCGCGCATTGCCTCTTTCTTCGGACGTATCAACTACGGCTACAAAGACAGATACCTCGCTTCCTTTGCCATGCGTGCCGATGGTTCGTCCAAGTTTGCTTCGGGCAACCGGTGGGGATTCTTCCCTGCCGCCGGTGTGGCGTGGCGTATCTCCAACGAGGAATTTCTGAAAGATGATCCGGTGATCTCCAACCTGAAACTGAGATTCAGCTACGGTTCGTCGGGCAACGACCGTATCTCCGCCGACCTCTACCGCAAGCTCTACGGTGTAAGCAGCAACCGGCCTGCCGGATGGGGAGAGACCAGCCGGTACTATTACCGTTTCTACAACACCAACTACCTCTACAATCCCGATGTGAAATGGGAGACAACCATTACCCGCAATGCAGGGATCGACTTCGGCTTTTTCAAAGAGCGCCTGAGCGGAACGGTAGATGTCTACTGGAATACTGTGAAAGACCTGCTGGTGCCTTCGGATATACCCGGATATGCGGGATATACAAAGATCATGAAGAATGTAGGGCAGACCTCCAACCGGGGGATTGAACTCTCCCTGAATGGCTATATCATTGAAAACCGGGATTTCACCCTGAATGCTACCTTCAACATCAGCCGCAACAAAAACAAGATAGACAAGCTGGCCAGCGGGGAGACAGAGTGGATCCTTTCCTCCAACTGGGCAGGCTCCAACCTGTTGAATACAGACGACTACCGTGCCTATGTAGGAGGTACCAGCGGTCTGATCTACGGATTTGTCAACGACGGATTCTATACGGTAGATGATTTTGAGTATTTTGACAGTGCTTCCCGTACCTGGCACCTGAAGGATGGAGTGGTAGACTCCAGTCCGCTCTCCGATACGCCACGTCCCGGAAATGCCAAGTTCAAGAAACTAACCCCTGTGGACGAAAGCAGTGCCAACCCCTATATGCTGACCGACGACGACCGTACGGTGATCGGTAAGACCACTCCGAAATTCTCGGGAGGATTTGGTATCAATGCCACCTGGAAAGGGTTTGACCTGAGTATGTTCTTCAACTTCATGTATGGCTTCGATGTCTTCAATGCCAACAAAGTGATGCTGACCACCTGGACAAGTAACAACTACAACAACTTCGGTATGGAGATCTCTTCCACCAAACGCTGGCGCAACTTCGACGATATGGGCAACGAGATCCGTTACAAACCGGAAGTACTGGCCGAATTCAACAAGGATGCCACCATGTGGAATCCTACCTCCATGGGACGTCCCATCAGTATGTCCTATGCCGTAGAAGACGGTTCGTTCCTGCGTCTCAACTCTGCCTCTCTCGGATATACATTGCCACGTGCCTGGACCGGTAAAGTGGGGATGAATAAGGTGCGCTTCTACGTATCAGGCACCAATCTCTTTACGATCACCGGCTACAGCGGTTACGACCCGGAGGTGGATATTGCTACCGGGCTGACTCCCAATATCGATAACAACCGTTATCCGAGAAGCCGTACCTATACGTTCGGAGCACAGTTGACCTTTTAATCCCATATAGGGAAAGCCGGGAAGTAGAGCCAGACTGATCTGAACTCTGTCCAGGCGCATCTTATGTTCTATACATATAAAAATGAAACAACAATGAATAAAAAAGTAATATACCCGATCCTGAGCTGTCTGATCTTCGCTTTTACAGCGTGTGACGACTTCCTCGATGTAGACTCTCCTTCGGGCTTCACGCCGGAACATGTATTTTCCTCGGAAAGTGAGATTAAATCCCTCATGACCCGGATGTACTCGTCCATGACCGAAGACGGCCTGTACGGAAGTACACTTGCCAATACCCTCAATACAAATACGGATGTAGAGATGGCTTCCTTCAACAATGCCACAGTGGCCTCCACGGGGTCCGATATCGGCTGCTTCGATCCCCGGCCTACCTGGTCGGTGCTCAACTCGACCTGGAACAACTTTTATTCTGTGATCAACTATGCCAATGACTTCCTCGAAGGTATCCAGGAATCTCCCCTGTTTGCCGTACAGGTTGCGGAAGAAGGCCCTACGGAAGTGCAACAGATGTACGGTGAGGTGAAGGCTTTGCGCGCCATGCTCTATCTCGACCTGATCCGTACCTGGGGCGATGTGGTCTTTGTGACCACTCCTTCGGTGGCAACGGATGATTTTTTCAGTGTGGGAGTTACCGACCGCAACGAGATCCTCGAATACCTGATCGACGACCTGATCGCAGCCGAACCTATGATGAAGTATGCTGCCGATCTGGACTATGGAGTAGAACGTGCTTCCCGTGAATACTGTCAGGCACTTATCGGGCAGCTGGCACTCTACCGCGGTGGCTGGAGCCTGCGTCCGGATAAAGACAATGTGGCTGTTGTAGGATATATGGAACGAGGCGAAAACCACCCCCACTATTACGAAATAGCCATTGAGTATCTGGGCAAAGTGATCCGGGAGGGCAAGCATGAACTGCGTCAGAGCTATGAAGAACTGTGGTACAACGAGTGTAACTGGACTACCGCCAGCAACGACGATATCCTGTTTGCCATACCGATGCTGAAAAACGTAACCAGCCGTTATGGCTTCAACGTGGGGATCACCATCGAGGGAGATAAGCACGAATATGGAAATGCCCGCAATTACCTCAATTTCTGTGGTACGTACATCTATTCGTTTGATAAGAACGACCTGCGCCGGGACGTCACCTGTGCCCCTTATAAGTACAACAAAGATCTGAATCAGGAGATCGATATGGGATTTGCTGCCATGGGAGTGGGCAAATGGTCGAAACTCAAGATGCAGGCCCCATTGGGTGCTACCAGTGGTTCCAATACAGGTATCAACAGCGTGCGGATGCGTTATGCAGATGTATTGCTGATGTATGCAGAGGCAGTAAACGAGTTATATGGTCCGCGTGACGATGCCAAAGAGGCCATGAAGACCGTGCGCAAACGTGCGTTCGATTCGGTATACTGGACAGATAAGGTGGAGTCGTATGTGGATAACCTCAACACACGGGAAGACTTTTTCCAGGCCATTATGGACGAACGGAAATGGGAATTCGGCGGGGAAAGCATCCGTAAGTACGACCTTGCCCGCTGGAACAAGTACAGCGAAGTGATCTACAACCTCTATTTCGACCTGATCAATTGGGGGATAGTGGCTCGTGGAGGATATATACCGGGATTGGAAAAGGTGCCTGTAGACATCTATTACGGCTCCATACCCGACCCTGCACACCCCGACAGGACCATCCTGGATATCGTGGGTATCGATGAATACGGTCCCGGTATCGGTCGCCCGGCCGGATATACCACGCTGGAATATGCCAGCAGCTGGAGAGTGCTGAATCAGGAGACGCAGATGTGGGAACCGCTGAATGCCATCTCCTGGAGTTTCAGAGGGTTTATCAACAAGAACAACGATGGTCTTGTGAAGCCTACCGACCCGTTGAGATACCTGTGTCCATACCCGTCGAAAGTGATCACCGATCACCGCGGACTCATCCGGAACTATTATGGATATTAACCCGTAAAAATGAATGTTATGATAAAGTTACTATATAAATTGACAACCGTTGTAGCTTCAGCCTTGCTGTGTATAGCTCTCTTTACAGGCTGCAGCGACGAAAAATACAACCGGATAGACGATCTGTTCCAGCCCAGGTTTGTACTGGAAAGACCCGAGGTAAAAGGCAATTCCATCACCATGGTGTGGTACGAAGTAAACGACGCCGTCTCCTATACGATAGAGTTGCATCAGGACTATTACTACAACAGTTTGTTCCTGGAGATAGATACGACGGATCCATACGTGTTTATCGATGATATCCTGTATGGTACCACTTTCTATATACGGGTACGTTCCAACGCTTCAGATCCTGTTCACAACTCCCAATGGTCTACTACCAGTGCTTCGACAGAGGCACGGCCCGACTACGCGAAATTGGTAGAAGATGTATCGAAAACAGAAATTACCGAAGAGTCTGCCGTGATCCGCTGGCAGCGGGATGAAGAAAATCCGGTAGACAGTATCAGTGTGATACCGATGATGGACGAGACCCTGCCGGGAGTGTCCCGCTACCTGACGCAGGAGGAAAGGACACAGGGATATGCCGAAGTGACCGGACTGGCCAAGAATACATTGTATGCCGTGAACCTGTACGATACAGGCAAGCCCCGCAAATACGACAAACCTTACAATCAGGTGACCTTCCGCACAGCTGGTCCATCGGCGGCTTCCGTAGAGATCGGATGGGACGACGACCTGTCGGCCATACTGACAGAGAATAACGACGATGCCGAAATTCCGGAAGGTACCGAATACTTCCTGCCGGCTGGTTCTTCGTACCGTGTGACTCCGTTTGGTATCAAGAAGGGATTCCGTCTGGTAGGTAGTACGGCAGGAGCCAAACCGGTAGTCACTCTCGATGGTTCCTGGAACGTAAGCGCCGGCTCCTACATCGCCAGCCTGGAATTCGAGAATGTAGAGTTCAGACAGGAGATCATCAACAGCTATTTCATGAATGCCAATGTCTCCTATACGCTGGAAAACATCAGCTTTGTCAATTGCGACTTTACCCGGTTCGGACGTGGTTTCTGGCGGCATCAGGTAGCCAATACAAAAACGATCATGAACTTCGAAATGGAAGGATGTAAATTTGAACAGTGCGGCTGGCAGACCGGTTGCTACGGTACATTCCACTTCAATTCGTATGACGGGGACAACAGTGTATCCTATGACCAACTGGATAGATTTGTGTTCCGCAACTGTACATTCAGCAGGGATACCGACGGTACCAGTGGGTATGGATGGGGCAACCTCTTCTATGCACCCCGTCTGGACAGGCCGATCCATCTCGAGTACAAAAACATCACGATCTATAACTACTGCAGCAATCAGCGTATGATCGATCTGGGATCAGCTGTTGGTTCCGAACTGGTAATAGAAGGTATGCTCATCGCTTCACCTTGCGGAGACCTGTATACATTGGGTGCCAATACCACTACCACTTTCTCCAACAACTATATCACACAGGATTATCCGTTGGGAGGAAGCAAGATCAATGCTACGGAACTGGAGATCACTGCCGCTGAATTGTTTGTCAATCCGGAAGCTGGAGATCTCACCATCCGGGATGCCAGTTCGCCGGTAGCGACCAATCGTGCCGGTGATACCCGCTGGATCCCTTAAAGCAGCAACAGGAAAGTCGGCACCTGATCGATACGTATTGCATACTGTATGGACAGGTGCTGATACTCCTGGATTCTATAGAAGAAACTAAATAAAGGCAACGTTAAACAGGTTGTAGTCTACAAGTCGTAACGAACTTGTAGACTACAACCTGTTTCTGTTTTCAAACGTTACATACCACATTCGTTCTAACATTGAATATCACGTTAAATATAGCACAACTATCACGTTAAGTTTACCCTTATATGATTATATGTGTGTACCAGCCGTTTCACCTCAGTCCGTTCCCAAAATCTCTGTCCCTGAAGCCCGGAGGGCATAGCCGTCAGGCTAAGAATTATCAGGTATTGAAATGTTTGCCAGGTACATATTATTTGTTTATCTCTACCAGCCCCGTAGGGGTTGTCTGTTTGTAGCCCCGTGCGGAAGCGCGGGGTTTATAAGGAGATGAATGAGTTGCGCCCCATAGGGGTGCTATGTAAGGAATGGTTTATTTACCGGCCAG
>DALZBD010000207.1:0-6920 GCA_031977515.1 Bacteroides sp.
GATAAAAAAGTGTATGCCATTCATCCTGACGGTACCGAAAAATGGAATTGTAATGTAGATGGAGTTATCGGTGCTTTTCCTGCATTATCATCAGAAGGTGTCTTATACTGTGGAACAAATAATGGAACGCTTTATGCAATAAATACCGCTAACGGCGCGGTAATATGGAATAAAACCGTGGATAAAACAAGTACTTTCGGAGCTATCGCTGTGGATGCATCAGGTAGTATTTATGCAGGTACAGATAAGGTGGTATCTAAATTCAGTGCATCGGGTACTGAATTGTGGACTACAAGTGAAGAAGTAAAAGTGACCGAGCGTGGCTCCTTCGCAATGGATGCGACCGGAACCACTCTTTACGCCTCACTAAAAAGCAACGGTGGAGTTATTGCCATGGATATGTCTACCGGAAGCCGGAAATGGTCATACCCATCGAATGGTGATGCGTATCTTCCGATTGCAGGCCCTGATGGAACGATTTATTTCAATGATAAAGGAGGACAGAGTATCTACGCGATCCATTCGGATGGGTCACTAAAGTGGCAGAAAAATGTTGGATCGGCCTTAACTTATTGCGGGCTTGCCCTGGCTGATAATGGAAACGTTTATTGTGCAACACAAGGTGCTGTTAACAATGAATACACATTATATGGATTGAAAGCTGCAAATGGAGAGATTGATTATACGTATGTAAGCACGGATCAATTTATGGCTTCAGCGACTATAGGTCCCGATAAGCGTCTTTATATTGGAACAATTGGTACCGGGAATAAGGGTTCTTTAGTCGTACTTCCCATTGATGCCGGTCCGGAAACTTCTTCCTGGAGTGTACGGGGTGGAAACATCTATGGTACAAACCGTAACTAACATCTGAACTACTAATCATGGAGAGTGGGTCAAAAGTGTAATCGTTCTTTGATTTAGTTACAAATTGTAAGTGTATACCCCAGCCTAAAGCCCTTCGGGCATTGCCGTCAGGCTAAGAATTGGTAGCCCCGTAGGGGTGGCATGTTTGTAGCCCCGTGCGGAAGCGCGGGGAAACCATGTATTCCAGACAGATGCGCCCCGTAGGGGTGCTATGTTCCTGTAACATTGTATATGAATGACGCTTGTTTATCCAGGTGTTTTGTTGGGGTAATCATTCATTTCCGACATAGCACTCCTACGGAGCGCAATTCATTTGTCATCCGGGGGACCCAGCGCTTCCGCACTGGGCTACAAACATATAACCCCTACGGGGCTGGTAAGACATTTTGCTACCAGATAATCCTTAGCCTGACGGCGATGCCCTTCGGGCTTAAGGGGTAGGGAATCGCTCCGGGCATTTGGGGCAATCAGGACCTGTACAAAAAGATATGTATGGACGGTAGCCCAAAGTGGGTTGAATAGATAGTTAAAATTCAACACCTTTGGTGTTATTACTTACAATCTATAAATTAATCCAAGTCAAATAGAACTTTTGACACACTCTCTTCATCTTTCTTATTTTATGAAAAGAATATTGGTATCAGGATGCCTTTTAATAGGGGTATCCGGCATAGCTTTTATCCAGGATCTACATATGGGAACAACTACTGCTTTGCGGAAAACACCATCTGTGCAAGATTTTAAGGATGCAAAGGAAAATGATATTGAATATGTAGAAGTGGCTTTGAATCCATGTTACCGTCATGTTTCCGAAGATGAAGTTACCCCACGGATGGAGGCAATGAAAAGTAAAGACGGAGAGCAGCCCACAGCCAAACAGTTAGCAGATAGTTTTAAACAAATTAAACCGGAAGAAAATGATAAATAAATATATATACCTATTTATACTATTGTCGCCCTTTATTTTAAATAGTTGTTCAGCAACCAATGAACCGGCTCCGGAACCGCCTCCGGCAACACAAAACGAAGCAAAACAAACGATAGAGGGCATGTGGAGCACATCTGCTTTGAGCTACAGTGCAAAGAGGAAAGAGGCTTTCGATGCCATACAAGGTTATGCCGATTTGTGTTCGAATACTTATTTCAACAATTACCTGAAAGCACCGGATGCTTCAGCGGCAACTATGGAAAAGTACGATCCGGTTTTAACCTGTTACAGATTGTCTTTCGATAAGGTACTGGAAGAAGTGAGATCTACTCCAGTCGAGACCGGTACAACGGTAATGTGGAATCTCTATAATATGGGCTATGTCGTGAAAACGTCAAAAGGCTGTTTCGGAGTCGATATCTGTCACCGTTATGCTAAGGAACTGGAGCCTTATCTTGATTTCCTTTGTGTGACGCATGATCATTCGGATCATTACAATACGGAATTGATAGAGGCCATGTTTATTAAACAAAAACCCGTGATTTCAAACTACCTGAAAACAGAAGATTACCCGTATACCACAAGAAACTATTCCGTCTTTACGATGGGCAGTTTTACTGTAACTACCAATCTGACAAACCACAATGAAGCGACTCTCAAAAACTTTGTAACTACATTCCAGATTGATTGTGGAAGCGATGGAGGAAATCTGGTTTTAATGCATGTGGGAGATTCCAATTACAAAGAGGATCAATATCATATTGCAAAACCTGTTGATATATTCATAGCCCGCTATGCTCCTAATGCCAGGACAGAAAACAACATTATAGGAAAAAAGGTAACCCCGGATTATGTATTCCTGTCTCATATCCTTGAATTGTCACATGCAGGAGTAGATGAATCGCGATGGTCTCTGCAGATGGGAATGGAAAGAGCAGCACAGATCAACTGCGAAAATACCATTCTTCCTTTCTGGGGCGAGAAACTCGTATGGAAAAACGGAACATTAAATTAAGACAACATGATGAAAAAAATAACCCTGTTACTTCTCTTTTTGGCCGCACTACAGCTGGTTGCAGCCCAGAATCGTGCCGCAGATATACGAAAAAAAATAGTCAGTCGAGACGACAGTTCGGTGTTGGTGGTTGCTCACCGGGGGGACTGGCGCAATGCACCGGAAAATTCTCTGGCAGCGATAGAAAATGCCATCCGCATGGGAGTAGACATTGTTGAGATTGACCTGCAACGTACTCTGGATGGACAACTGATCCTGATGCACGATTCCCGCCTGGACCGCACCACTACGGGAAAAGGAAAAGTATCGGAATGGACACTGGATTCCATCCGTACGCTGAAACTGAAAAATGGCTGTAACATCCGTACCAAACACACCGTGGCTACCCTCGAAGAGGCTATGCTGCTTTGTAAAGACAGGATATTGGTGAACCTGGATAAGGCGTATGACTATTTCGACGAGGTCTATGAGATACTCGAAAGAACCGGTACCACGCATCAGGTGATCATGAAAGGAGGTCAACCCGCAGAACAGGTAGAGAGAGAATTCGGGAAATACCTGGGAAAGATCATTTATATGCCTGTGGTGAATCTCGATAAAGAGGAAGCAGCCGTACAGGTACAGGCTTTTGCCGGGAAACTGGATCCGGTGGCCTATGAACTGGTATATGCTGACTCTTCCAACCCACTGCCCCGGAAACTGGCCGTAGAGTGGAAAGGAAAAAGTCTCATCTGGTACAATACGCTGTGGGATACACTGGCCGGTGGATACGACGACGATCTGGCTCTGGAAGATCCGGAAAAAGGGTATGGATATCTCATCTATGAACTGGGTGCCCGTATTCTGCAGACTGATCGTCCTGCCTATTTACTGGAATACCTGCGTAGCAAAGGACTTCATGAATAGGGGGGGGAGGTATGATAAAGAAAATAATAAACTTTTACCGGGCTTCCGCACCGGTTTCTCTGCGATCGGAAAGTACCCGGGAAAGAGAACGCAGGCTGAAAAGAAATAAATGGTCGGTGTTCCTCTCCGCTACCATCGGATACGGTATGTACTATGTGTGCCGGCTGAGTCTGAATGTAGTGAAGAAACCTATTGTGGAAGAGGGTGTTTTCTCGGAAACCGAGTTGGGTATTATCGGATCGGTTCTTTTCTTCACTTATGCTCTCGGGAAATTCACCAATGGTTTTCTGGCAGACCGAAGCAATATAAACCGCTTTTTCACTACCGGATTGCTTGTCACTGCATTGGTCAATCTCTGCCTTGGATTTGTCAACTCCTTCCTGCTGTTTGCCGTTTTATGGGGCATCAGTGGCTGGTTTCAGTCGATGGGAGCCGCATCCTGTGTGGTGGGGCTCTCGCGGTGGTTTACTGATAAAGAACGAGGCTCTTATTATGGGTTCTGGTCTGCCAGCCACAACATGGGGGAAGCACTGACTTTTATTATTATAGCCGGTATTGTCAGTGTCTTTGGGTGGCGATACGGATTTATGGGTGCCGGTCTGATCGGACTTTTCAGTGCGCTGATGGTAGGGTGGTTTTTTTATGATAGTCCACAGAGTAGGGGATTGCAGGCCGTGAATGAGCCTTCAGAAAAGGCATTTGCGAAGAAAGAAAGTGCTGACGGATTCAATGCCGCTCAGAAACAGGTACTCTGTATGCCAGCTATCTGGATATTGGCCATTGCCAGTGCTTGTATGTATATAAGCAGGTATGCAGTAAACAGTTGGGGAGTCTTTTACCTCGAAGCACAAAAAGGCTACTCTACACTGGATGCCAGTTTTATCATTTCAGTGAGTTCTGTCTGTGGCATTATCGGAACAGTCTCTTCGGGAGTCATTTCCGACAAACTGTTTGGTGGTAGCCGCAATCTACCTGCTCTCATCTTTGGTCTGATGAATGTGATAGCCCTTTGCCTGTTTTTATTGGTACCGGGAGTGCACTTTTGGGTGGATATCCTGGCCATGGTACTTTTCGGATTGGGCATTGGAGTACTGATCTGCTTTCTGGGCGGACTCATGGCTGTTGACATCGCTCCCCGGAATGCCTCCGGAGCAGCTCTGGGAGTCGTTGGGATTGCCAGTTACATCGGGGCAGGCTTGCAGGATGTGATGAATGGCATACTGATCGAAGGAAACAAAACGATAGTGGACGGTAAAGACGTCTACGATTTCACATACATCAACTACTTCTGGATTGGTGCAGCCTGCCTGTCTGTTGTACTGGCAACGTTGGTATGGAACAGAAAAGCAGAAACAGAAGAATAAGCTTTACATTCAGAGGCTGATGAATTCTATTTCAGGAGCAGAGGTAACATGTAAAAGAGACGACAGACAAATGTGAACAGGCTCTGAAAATGTACCCGATCCAATGCATAAAACTTTTTCATGCATCCCGGAAACGAAGAGATCTTTAATCTTTAATTTTTTTGCATACAAAGAGTTTTCTTTTACCTTTGCTGCCTGAAATAAAGTACAATAAAGCTATTCTCAAGGAAATAGTAAATGACCAACATCCCTTTGTGCAGATCCTGGAATAAGGGTCCTGACGAAGGAGTAAACAGTAAATATCATTATGTTACGCAATCTGAAGAAGTACAAACTGATCCTGGCATCCAATTCTCCACGTCGTCAGGAGTTGATGAAAGGATTGGGAATAGATTTCGAAGTGAGAACCCTGCCCGATCTGGACGAATCTTATCCGCCTATACTCAAAGGGGAAAAGATCCCTCTCTACATTGCCCGTGAAAAGGCTTCTGCCTATCTGGAAACCATGCAGCCCGATGAGCTGCTGATCACTGCCGATACCATTGTATGGAAAGACGGTGAGGTATTGGGCAAACCGGCAGACAAAGCGCAGGCCAGAGAGATGCTGCACAAACTCTCGGGAAGTTGCCACCAGGTAGTGACAGGTGTCTGCCTCACTACAAAGGAATGGCAACGGGGATTCACAGCGGTAACGGATGTGAAGTTTGCGCCTCTTACAGAGGAGGTGATCGATTTCTATGTCGAGACTTTTTGTCCGCTGGACAAGGCCGGAGCATACGGTATTCAGGAATGGATCGGCTATGCGGGCGTAGAGTCTATTTCGGGAAGCTACTTCAATGTAATGGGCCTTCCGATCCATAAACTATACAAAGAGTTGGTAAAACTCTGATAGTTATCTGAATGTACTTTCTTTTACTGTAGGATAGGACATACATATATAAAAGAACCAATTTTTTCTCTGACGTTTGATTGCAAATATAATGGTAAATATAATATTCTGTAAAGAATAAGGGAGAGGCGAGGCGTTTTTTGAAGATTATGTTTGTCTGGGTCTTTGCTGGTAATAGAATTCTTTATTCACTCATTTATTGTCTATTTGTTAGTAGAATTAGAACGGTTATGATCCTTTACGAAATCAATAAAGATGTAATTGGATGTTAGTGCCGATGGATAGACAATGTGTTCAAATGAAATAAAAATGAGGCTATTCGAAAAATAACCTCATTAAAATAGTATTTAATCCGATAAAGTTAATTACCAGACTCCATAGGCTCAATTTCAAAAGATTCTGTCACTCTATTGAAGTAATAGTATTTGCCAATATTTAGATTCAATCTTCCAGGAATAATTTGAATGTAATTCTCATCGGGTTTTCGGATGCGCATATGCATGGTAGTAGATGTGCTACCAGTTGCAGGGAAACTATTATTAAAAGAATAATATATTCCAATATCTTCTAATTTCTTCATAGAATTTTGGGGTGTAGATCCATACACGAAATCTATGGAAGAATATGGTTCTGAATCAAAGATAAGAAGAAAACAATCATAGATGGCATTCAAAGTAATAGAAGTCGTGTTTTCTGTAATTTCGATGGTTTGATTTATCTTGAAATTTAGTGTATCATTAGCACCGGTTGTAAAATTTTTAGGGGAAGAAACGCCTTCAATATTATATTTCCCTGTTGGTAGACGTAGTATTTTTTTACTCCCCCATTTGCCACTTAAAGATTCAATAGTAGAATAGTTTCCGACCGCTGAGATGGAAAGAGAATAATTCTCCGGAGTAAGCTTCTTGGTTTTAATATAAGTGTCATAAAATTCTTTATAAAGTCTATCTC
>DALZBD010000208.1:0-847 GCA_031977515.1 Bacteroides sp.
TAAATAACTCCATCTGAATCTACCAAAGCACCTCCTCCATACGTAACAGTAGAAACCTGAAATGCCCATTTGGTATTTCCTGTTGCAACGTCTACAGCAAATAAGTGCCCGGCCGGACTTGATGTCGGAATATAAACCGTCTTTCCATCGGGTGAGAAAACCGGATTGGAGACTTTTACATTACCGAACAACCCATCCATTCCGAGCAGTGAAATATAACCGTTCACCTTCATGTCAATCGTGCTACTATCCGTTGTTCCATCTTCGTAGGTTACTGTTACTTCAACTGTATATTCACCTAATGATGCAAATGTATGTTCCGGTTCCGGTTCTGTGGATGTAGTGCCATCGCCAAAATTCCAGTTTACCGATTGTATGGTTCCCATCGTAAAATAGAGTTCATTGAAAGTGAACCTGCACGGTTTACCTAAGATCAGATTCGTGCTTTCCACAAGGATAGGATACACCTCTCCCGGGGTGGCTTTGATCTTTACCGCATCGGAAGTACCGTTGGGATAAACAGTTACCAGTGAGAAATCATATTCGGTATCGTTGGTCAATCCCGTAACCACATAAGATTCCTGGTCCTTGGCGATTGCAATAGGTTCATTTATAGTAGATACCGTCAATTCATATCCTGTATAACTATCATTGTCAGGTTTTATCCACCTCAGCCTTACCTGCTGATCTCCGGAAGCTGCCTGTAAATTAGTAACAGGGATCCTTGACGAAACAGGTTTTGCATCCACAGTTACTTTACCGCCTCTCCTGCCAGTGGCATAAACAGGCTGAACGGAAAAGGCATAGATCTCTCCATTGACAAGCCCGGTTATAACCATCGACTTTA
>DALZBD010000208.1:857-6887 GCA_031977515.1 Bacteroides sp.
GACTGTACGGTGGCATCCACCTCTTTATTTCCGATCTCAATGCCGGAAGTAGTATGAACCCACGACAAATAATATCCGGTTGGGTTTGACCCTTCCAACGCTTCCCAGCTGAGAGTCATTTCTTCATCTCCTGCGACTGCTTGCAGGTCTGACACTTCGAATGTTTTCAGATCGGCACTGGGAATATCTTCCTCATTACACGCTGCGAATAGTATGGTTGTAGCAATGAATATGCTGTATATTATTTTTTTCATATTCTCTTATTTTTAGTTATATCCCTCATTTTGCCATAAGATAGAATGATCTCCTACTTTTTCTATTTCTTTCGAAGGTATCGGATAGACCAGTTGGTAGTCGGATATAGGGTGTCCTGCTGCCGCCATTACTTCTTTAGCGAAGCCCATACGCACCACATCAAACCAACGGTGGCCTTCGAAAGGAAACTCACGTTGTCTTTCTTCCATAATTGCCCTGCGGAAAGCATCCTTATTGGGTATTTTTGTAATGTCAAACGCATCAAGTCCTGCACGCTTGCGTACATCAGTAAGCGCAGTCATCGCGTCGGAAGTTTGTGAGTTACTGTATGCTATTTCATTTAAGGCTTCCGCGTACATCAATAAAACATCGGCATAACGTAGTATGATATGGTCATTTCCATATCTGGTTGTAGAGGCATCCGGCGTATCGTAGTATTTTTTAAGCAGGAATATATTCCCAACCTGTACAATGGATATTAAGTCTTTTCGTAAGTCGGCGGGTTCATTATAAGCCGAAAGTAATTGAGGGGTCTGGTAATCGGTAGAAGTGGCGCTGTTTGAGCGGAACCAATCGCCATGCCCTCCATTAACGACAGTTTTATTGTACCGGATGGCAAAAATAATCTCATCATTCATTTTGTTGTTGACATCAAATACATCAGCAGGGTGATCAAGGAGTGAGTATTTTCCAATAAGTTCCGTCAAAACATCCCTGGCTTCGGACCATTTATGGAAAGTCAGATACACTTTACCAAGTAAGGCTTTAGCAGCACCGGATGTAGCCCTGCCCAGATCATCTCTGGAATAGGTGTCGGGAAGCATATTGTTATCGATAATATACTTCAGGTCTCCCGCAATATAATCGAACATCTCCTGCTGGGAACTACGTTTGATCTTTCCGGCTTCTTCAACGGTCACCACTTTACGGGTGGTGGGTACACCACCCCAGGCCTGGTACATATTGAAATAATGCAAAGCCCGCAGAAACATAGCCTCGCCTTTATACTGAGCTTTTTCTGTCTCATCAAAACCGGCTTCATCAATCTGGTCCAATACAAGATTACACCTGTAAACACCATTACTAAAATGCGCCCATACAGTTTGAAGTATACCGTTGGAAGGTTTATCCCGGAACTGGTCAATATCATACCGGTCCTGTGTTCCGGTTGTAGGAGCCAATAACTGTGCATTATCACTGCGGAATTCCACGCATTCGTGATAATAGGGTATAATATCCTGGAGTTTTCCATAACATCCGATGATCGCCACATTGAAATCGGAGGATGTTTTATATATATTCTCATAAATCACCACATTATTAGGCTCCAGATCAAAAAAACTATCAGAACACGAAGTGATAAACAGAAGAGCGGATAATGCAATAACTATTTTATATTTTTTCATGATGACTGGTTGTTAGAAAGTAATATTTAAGCCGAAAGTAAACGTCCTGGCCAGTGGGTATGTACCATAATCCTCTCCCGGTGTCAAGGTTGCTTTGTCTTTGTTATAACGTAAGCTTACCTCAGGATTATACCCGGAGTAGTTGGTCCATGTCCATAGGTTTTGTCCCGAAATATAGGCCCTTAGTTTCTGTATATGGAAACGTTGGGTGAATGTGGTCGGTAGTGTATATCCTAAAGAAAGGTTTTGAAGTCGCAGATAAGAGCCGTCTTCTATATGCCATGTGGAAGTACGCCCGTTATAGCCTTTTGTCTTACGGTTTGCCCGGTTTACCTGACCGCTGCCGGGGTTTTCAGCACTTTGCCAGCGATCCAGTGCAAGGGTCGTCCCGTTTACATTACCCTCCATATTATCGATATAACGTTTGTTCAGGTTCAGGATTTCGTTGCCATACACACCCTGAAAACTAAAGCCGAGGTCAAATTCTCTGAAGTGAATCGTACCACCGAAACCATACGTAAAATCGGGCATGTAATTACCAACGATCGCACGGTCTTTATCGAGGTCCAGCACTCCGTCTCCATCCACGTCGACAAAACGGAAGTCTCCCGGGCGCGTATCCGGGAAATGCGGATATTGTTTCAATTGTTCTTCGTTCTCAAAAACACCATCCTGTACAAGCAGGTAATAAGAACCGATGGGTTTACCCACCTCAGTCTTATAATAAGCATGTTCGACACTTCCCGATTCTATAATCTCCTGTTGTCCCCCTAAGTCTTTTACTTCATTGCGGTTTGTGGAGAAATTAGCATGGAAGGTATAGCCCCAGTCTTTATTGAACTTTTTTTGTGAGGTCAGTTGTAGTTCCCAGCCACGGTTATTCACCTTACCCACATTCATCATTGTCCTGTCGTGTCCTGTAATCAATGGAACAGGCACTTCCAGTAACATATTGGATGTATTACTGTTATAAAACTCAACGGATACGCCAAATAAGCCGTTAAGCATCTGCAGGTCAAAACCGATATTGACCATGGCTGTTTTTTCCCAGGTCAGGTCATCATTCTTGATCTTTTGTGGCTTATAGCCGAGATTTAAACTCCCACCATCCGCACCAAGTATATATTGGTCTTTGGTGAAAGTCGAGAGGTGTTCGTAATTCCCTATCTGGAAATTACCTGTGACTCCATAACTTGCCCTCAGCTTCAGGTCGTCTATTATGCCCAGTGATTGAGTACCCTTAAAAAAATCTTCATCACTGATGCGCCAGGCTACCGATGCAGAAGGGAAATATCCCCAGCGGTTATTCTTCCCAAACCGGGAAGAACCGTCGGCCCTGATAGCTGCAGATGCCATATACCGTCCCTGATAGCTGTATTGTACACGTGCCAGGTAAGAAGCCAATGACCATTGTGTTTTTTCTGATTCTCCTTTACTCACTACCCCGCCATTGATGGAGGGGATATGATCGTTGGGATAATCCGTTGCTTCTACCTTATTTTTCTTTAAGGTTTCTTTCTGTGCCGATTGCACCAGTACTGCACTGATGTTGTGGCTGTTTTTAATTGTAGTATTGTAAGTGATCTGGTTTTCAACAAGCCAGTTAAAATAGAAGGAGGAAGAACTGGTACCCACAGGGTTAGACGCATCTTCATAATACTTGAGCCCAAGTAGCGGAAGACTTGATTTCCTGAATGTATCATTATGCGCGCCATAATAGTCTCCTCCCAGGGAAAGGGTATAGCTTAAGCCTTTCATAAATTCGTATCCCGCGTATAATTTTCCTACCAACACATAACGGTCCACCACATCGGATTGAAGTTTTGCCAGTGCTACCGGATTAAGTATTTCGTTGTGTTGATGATCCGTTCCGATTCTCCAATATCCGTTTCCCTGATAGTTGAATGATCCGTCGGCATTATATACCGGCCAGTTGGGTGGCATGGCCAAAGCAGATTGAACGATACCGCCGGATCCATAGGAACCGCTGGCATCTACCCGGTTGGATCTGGAATAGGAGGGAGAAAAATTAACACCAAACTTAAATTTATCGTATTTCCCATCCAGGTTTAGTCTTGTACTGTATTTCCGGAAATCCGATTCTATGATAATTCCTTCCTGCATATAATATCCGGCTGAAATGTAGTAACCTATATTTTTACCTTTTGCCGATAAAGATATGTTGTGGCTGGTAGTAGCCGCAGTACGGAAAATTTCATCCTGCCAATCGGTATCGGTCAATCCTGCCTGACCCTCCAGGTAAGGAAAAAGCTCAATCGGGATCTGATGATACCCCTGAGGGCGTACACTATTGGGGTCGCTGGCAGAACCCGTAGGGACATCTTGCAGATAAGCTGCATTGTGCCCGTCACGGGCTACTTCAGCAAACTGATAAGCATTCATCATTTTGAGCTTTTTAGCCACCTTTTGCATCCCGTAATAGCCATCGTATTGTACGGTTAGTTTTTCTGAACGTCCTTGTTTTGTTGTGATAATAACAACCCCGTTCGAACCCCGGCTCCCATAAATCGCAGCCGAAGAAGCGTCTTTTAGCACCTCGATGGATTCAATGTCATTATTGTTGAGATTGGATAGCCCTCTCTCCACCGGCATCCCGTCAATGATATACAAGGGCTCATTTCCTGCGGTGATCGTACTTGTACCACGTACACGGATTGTTACTGCACCATCAGGGTCTCCGCTTGGTTGGGAAACTTGTACTCCAGCCATTTTCCCCACCAATGACTGACGTATGTCAGTAACAGGGGTATTGGCTATCTGATCGGACTTTACGGAGGAGATGGAAGTGGAGACGTCCCGTTTGTTCATGGACCCATAGCCGATAACTACTACCTCGTCCAGAAATTTGGTGTCTTCTACCAGTACGATGGCAAATGAACTTTTACCCGAAACGGAGTGTTCCTGTGTGCCATAACCGATGTAGGAGAACAGCAATGTAGCATTTTCCGGAACATTCGTCAGCGAAAAGTTGCCATCGAAGTCGGAAATAGTACCGGTAGCACCTCCTTTGATCTGTACACTGGCTCCGATGATGGGTTCTCCGGTATCATCGAGAATGGTTCCGGAAATGTTTTTCAGGATCTGTCGGGTCGAATCCGGAGGAAGACTGCTTCGCAGACTTACCGCAATGGTAGTACCGGAGATCTGAAAAGCAAGTCCTGTCTGCGAAGTAATGTTGTCCAGAACATGCTGCAAAGAAACCTCTTTCAGATCCAGGGTTACCCGGGGAATGTTTTGAATGACCTCCTGATCGTAAAAGAATTTGTAATTTGTCTGTGAGGTAAGTTTCTCAAAAACTTTTTCCACAGTTTCATTAGTTGCCCGAATGGTTACTTTCTGTGCAACTCCCTGACCGGAGAGCTTCGCCGGAAGCAGACATACCAGTATAAAAATGGTGAAAAATGTGATCGTGTCTCTACATTTTAGTGTAAAGGAATCGATTAATTTCATAAATTTGTGCGTTTTAATAATTATAAGACGGTTATTAAAATGAAAGTCCGCGGGCTAAACTCATTTGGCGGCTAAACCATGAGTTTGAAGCGGACGGTTGAGAAGCATATCCCCTGGGTGTGCTTCTCTTTTTTAAGGGTTTCTAAGGGGGCTTTTTCTCCATATTATCAGAATTATGGTTAAAGAAATTGGATCCTATTTATAGAGCAACACTTCCCTGCCTTCTATCAGATACTTGATGCCACTGGTAAATTCGATCGACTGTAGCACTGCCTGCAGGCTGCTGTTGTCGTGTTCTCCGGATATCAGGTTGTTAAACTCCTGTCCCTCCCCAAACGTGATCCGGCAGTTGTAGAACCGTTCCAGCTCTCTGGCCACATCCCGGATGGGGGTACGGTTGAAGCGCAGCCCTCCTTTTATCCACGGGGAGACTTCACCTTCTTTTCGCTGTTTATGGAATTCCTGTGTGATGGAGTTGAAAGTAAATTCTTCTTTCCCGGAGAGCCGCACCATGCCTTCGAAAAGATCTACCTGCACCCGGCCATTTTCTACACAGACCAGGCTATTGTCATCTCCCTGATAAGATTTTACATTGAAGGCGGTTCCCAGGACTTTGACATCAAAGAAGGAGGTCGTGATCACAAAAGGAGTTTTTTTGTCGGATGCTACCTGAAAGTAGGCTTCTCCTTCAAGGTGGATCTGGCGGAAGTCGGGGCCAAAGCGTTCGGGATAGCGAACCTGGGAACAGGCATTGAGGATCATTCGCGAACCATCGGGCAGTACAATACTCTTTTTCTCACCCGCCTTTGTTACGATCTCTTCCATCCTTACCGAAGAGTCACCTTCGGTCCGGAAGTGGATGGCAGTCCAGGAAAGCACCAACAGAAGAGTGAGAGAG
>DALZBD010000209.1:0-6876 GCA_031977515.1 Bacteroides sp.
GGAGGCTGCGACCATTTACAGTTTGTAATCAGGTCAAAGAACATCAGGACTTTTACCACACCCTCCTTTATCTTATCTCAGATAAATAAAATCTTAATCCGGACAGCGTACGCCTTCTACCCAGGTCACCTGTCGGTTGGCCTTGATGTGCCAGCCGTTGCCCGACCAGTCTGCCACATCGCTGCCTTCACCTTCGTTGAATCGCCAGTAGGCCAGCAATCCGGCAGATTCGATATCTACGTAACACATATTGTTGGCGAGCTCGGTCTGTGTGAGTGCTCTGGTCCATACACGTACTTCGCTGATCATCCCATCCAGATAGCGTCCTCCCGCGGAATAGCCGATGTGGAAGCCTCCGGAATAGCTATCGGTCAGGTCGATATTGCCGCGGGGAGCATCGACCGTTCCGTTCAGATCTCCGTTGATGTAGAGTTTGATCTGACTGCCATCGTATGCCACAGCCACATGATACCACTTTCCGGTTTCGAACTGAATGTTACTGGTGATAGGATAGCCTCCTCCCGCCAGCTGTAACTGGCTTTTGTCGATGTTCACATCTCCGAAGCGGAGCAGGAAATTCTCTTCGATACCCATTACCGAGCTGATAAACGGATTTCTCGACTGGAAGTTGTGTACATACAAACGAGCTTCCATGGTCACCTGCGGTACACTGGCCAGGGCGGCATTCTCTGAGAAAGGTACTTTGAAATAGTTGCTTGTCAGGGAAGCCGCATGGGTGATAATGGTGCGGTTGATCACTATATAGATCGTCCGTGAGGCTTCCAGTACCGGCAGATCGCCTTCCGCGCCCACAATAGAGACAGGCATACAATAGGTCACACCTTCCTGGAAATCTTCCAGACTTTTGATGATCAGCCGGATACGCCCGGATACATTTTCTCCTGCTTCCATTGTCAACGTGGAAGAGGAGAGTTCGTAACTGCCGGCGGGCAGTGGCTGATAGAGTTTGTTGTTGAGTTTGTTGTAGGCCTCTACCAGTTCGGGAGTCGTTTTGAGGCTGATCTTTATGTCCGAGTCTACTTTTCGCGAAGCAGTGACACTCAACCCTATTTCGGAGGGACCTTCCACACTGTAGCGGGTGGTGGCTGAATTCTCTGTTCCCGTAAAATAGAGTACATCCTGAAATTTATCCGCATTCTGACATCCTGTGAACAGGAAGCCTCCTGCCAGGAAGATCAGAACAACAAGGGATGAATATATTATTTTCATACGATGAGATGTTTTTAGATGGGTTATACTTATTTATTTTTTGCCGGATTCATGATCTGTATGGCCTGGCGAAGGAATTTGTATACCTCGTCGGGATGATTGTATTCATATTCCATGTGATAACTGCCACATCCGCCTTTTATCCCCTGCGTGGGATGGAAGTGAGCCATGCCCAGCAACGAAGGCATGATGTTGCCCTCTTCGTCTTCATAGTCGATCTCACCTCCCGTGCTCCAGCTCTTTTCAAAATCTTCGGTGAAGATATATTGCTCCGGTCTCCAGCCATTGTTATGGGCGTTGTCAAATCTTCCTTGCAGATCTATATAAGAATGGCAATAGTAGGCTTGTACGATGCCGTAGTCAAACAACTGTGAAAGCCCTTCATTCAGGTGGTAAGGCACACCGTCGATGACCAGTAGTTTGCCACTGCCGGAGGCTGGTCCCAGTTTTTCGCTGAGACTGCGTACAAACAGTTCCATCTTCTCCCTGTATCCCGGCTCTGATACCAGGGGGCCTTGTCCTCCGAAGCCCGGTTCGTAATCGAGATCAAGACCGTCGTAGCCGTATTTATTCACAGAGTCGCACAAGGCAGACGCATAGGCTTTGATCCCATCGTCGGTGGCATCAAAAGGTTCGGGTATCTCGTGTGCGAAGATGGTAAACAGTACTTTGGTACCCTTTACCTCCTGTACAAAGCGCATATCTTCGATCTGATCCTCAGACAGGTCGCTCCAGGCACCCCAGATTGCTATAATGTCTACACTATCGGGGACGGATGTAAGGTACTTGGAACGGGAAGAGCCACTGGCAGTCCATCCGCCAAACCAGCCGAAAGCCAGTTGATGGTCACTTTTTTTGTAAGCCCGCAGGTTTTCATAATATTCCGGCGAATATTCGTAGGGCTTCTGTATCTCTATGTTTTGTAAATCTTTGTCACAGGCCATGAAAGTTGCCAGAATAGCCACAACAGCGATCAGCAGACCTGTATAGTTCCATCTATGATTCATATTTCCATGTGTTTTAGAAGATTAAACTTATTTGTTGTCCCACCACAGACGGGTACCTCCGGTATCGGGTCCTCCCAACAGATCGGCTGCTTTCAGTACCTCCTCTTTGTTGTTGTTGTACTCCGAGGGAGGAAATGTGATGCGGCGTATCTGTATATCTGTGTCAATGGTCCCTCCGCTGTAATTGGCCACAACGGGAAACACTTTCGGGTATCCAGTGCGCCGGAATTCTGTCCAGGCCTCCTGCCCGTCGGGATACATAGCCAGCCATTTCTGTGTCAGGATACGTTCCAGTTTTTTCTCCCGGTCTTCCTGCTCATTCCAGGCGATGGTGATGGTGGAGAGACGGCTGTCGTTGGCCTGGATACTGCTCCAGCCGGCCTGGTCGATAAATGGGGCAGGTCTGGACGTGCTGTTGGTCAGGTAAGTACCCAGTTCGGCTCCCCATTGTTCGAATGAGGTACGGATGCCCTCCTCATACAACTCTTTGGCCGATCCTCCCATGCCTGTCCACCCCCGGGCAGCTCCTTCCGCGCGCAGGAAATACATCTCGGCCGCACACATCCATTGTACCGGACTACTGGCTTCTATGTTGGGTACGGACAAGGGCAGATAGTTGCTCTTGTTGTAAACCGTGATTCCCGCACGCGCTCCGTGGTATCCCTTTATATCCAGAGTGGATTCGCGGAAATAGCGGGACAGACGTCCGTCGTTATACCCCGTGAGGAACGACTCCATATTGGCACCCATACGTACATCCGAGTAGTCGTCCCAGCACTTTTTCAGTGGATGGAAGACCGAGATACCGTTGGCCGAGGCCAGCAGGGCGTTGTCGGCATTGGTCAGCATGACACCGGCAGCTACTGCCTCCTGAGCATACGCTTTGGCCAGGTCTTCATCTACATAAGAGATGCGTAGTGCCAGGCGCAGTTTCAGGGAGTTGGCAAAGGTGAGCCACTTCTGAAAATCTCCGCCGTAGACCAGGTCGAATTTCTTCAACGGACGAGCCGCCGGATACTTGGTGACAAAGTCGTCCAGGATCTCAATGGCTTCGTCGAGGTCTTTGAAAAACGACATATAGATCTCCTCCTGCGAGTCGTAGGGAGTAGTGATGCCACCGTGCCCGAAGCGCAGGTAAGGCAGCGGACCGTATATATCGGTCACCCGGTGCATGGCTGCCACCTTCATGACCTGTGCCAGCGCGTAGGTCTCCGGAAAATCTTCCTGCGCCAGGTCGACGATCTTTTTCCAGGCTGGCATCACCGACTGGAAGCCGACTTCAAACGCCACATTGTTCCAGTTGTCGAAAGAGAGGTTATAGGTCGTACCGTTGTTTCCGTAGTTCCAGGTACCTATGGCTCCCATGTAGCCGGAGTAGACATCTCCTGCCAGATTCTGTGCGCGCTGAAACTGATTGGCCAGTTCGTCGCTGGTGGGTATAACGTCTAATTGCATTTGTGGAATAAACCCTCCGATCTTTAGGTTGTCATATTCCAGCATATCTTCGGTAGCTTCGTGCGGGTTGGTGTTGTAGTCCCCGAACTTGTCTGTGCAGGCTGCCGAAAGCAGTACGCAACAGCCTGTCAGGATCATGTATCTGATTGTTTTGTATCGTTTCATAATAGACTTTTTTTATGGGGTGGTTAAAACTGTAGTTTCACGCTGAAGCCCAGACTGCGCAGGCTGGGTTGCATAAAGTAGTCGAATCCCTGATAGTAAGTCGCGGTAGAGGCTGTGATCTCCGGATCGAAAGGTGCTTTGTTGCGGAACATGAACAGGTTTCTCCCAATCAGAGACACCGTCAGGTTTTCGATGTAATGATCCAGCCATCTGGCGGGCAGGGTATACCCCAGGGTCAGCTCTTTCAGGCGTACGTTGGTCATGCTGTATACATACTGTGAAAGTACCCCTGTGTTGCCACCTCCGACCACACTGTAATAATCTTCCGCATTCATCAGGCCTCCGTTCACCAGTACTCCCCCGTTGTCACGGGCTTCTGCCGTTGTGCGGGAAGCACCGAAGCGATCCATCAGTGCCTGTGTGGCCGATACTCCCACACCGCCGATACGTGCTTCGATCAGGGCACTCAGTTGTATGCCTTTGTAAGAGAAAGAATTGTTCCATCCCCAGTTGTATCTTGGAGCTGTACTTCCGGCTTTGTACCAGGTATTCGGATCGCTGGAGATGGCACCCGTCTGTGGATTCACTTTGATGTTGCCATGTTGGTCTACTGCCAGGCCGGATACATAGATGTCGTTCATCGTCCCTCCCTTTTTCAATATCATTTTATAGCTACCCTGCGGAGCGAAAGGTTCGATCTCATCTACAGACATGGTCTCTCCGGTGAGCGGGTTCCGGGCATTGTCCGGCAGCAGTTCGCGGATCTTGTTGCGGTTTCTGGTGAACGTGAGCGTAGAGCGCCAGTGGAGCGGTCCGAAGGATTTGTTGACCCCCAGGCTGGCTTCGATCCCGCGGTTGTTGACCTTGCCGCCATTCATGTAGAATTCATTGTATCCCGAACTGGGTGGCATTGTGAAGGTGAAGAACTGGTTGTAGGTATTGGTATCGTAATAGGTCAGATCCAGGTTGATCAGGTCTTCAAACAGGCGCAGGTTCAGTCCCAGTTCCACCGCTTTGGTGCGTTCCGGCTTCAGGAAAGTGGCCGGTACGTTGGGCAGTGTCTGCAGTACCCCTCCGCTGATGGCGTATGTAGAGGTAGTACGGAAGCGCAAGGGGGCATTCCCCACTTCACTGTACGAACCGCGTAGTTTCAGGAAAGAGATCCTGGCTTTGTTCAGGTCCACCATTTCACTGATCACTGCCGACAGACCCACCGACGGATAGAAAAATCCGCTGTTCTCGTTGTCGGTATGTGCCAGGGAAGAGTACCAGTCGTTGCGTCCGGTAATATCCAGGAATACCCAGCTGCGGTAGCTCAGTTGCGCGGTGGCAAACACTGCCTGGTTGTTGTCGTGGTATCCCTCCTGGATGGCTCGTGTATCTGCTCCGTTGCGGTCGATATTGGCAAAGGTAAACAGGTTGGGCACTGTGAGCAGGTGACCTTCATAGCCTATCAGGTCGTGCGTCTGATCAGTGAAACTGGCACCGATATTCACGTTCACTCCCCAATGGGAGAATTTCTTATCCATGCTCAGGATCACATCTCCATAGGTATTTTTGTATTGGCTCTTCTGATTGAGGTAGTTTCCGTTGTCCGAAGCAAAGAGCGTACTGGAAGAGGCGGAGATCTTTCGGGTGTAGGTGTCGTTGTTGTTGTCGACACGTATTCTGCCTGTCAGACTCATCCATTTCAGGATGTTGTATCTCAGGCTGCCGCTAAACATATAACGCTGTTTTTTATTGCCCAGGTGTTCACGGTTGACGATCCAGTAAGGATTCTCCATACCCAGACCCTGATCCTGATAGGGCCAGAACTGTGTGGCGAAGTTGCGCTCGGGGTTGTACCGTTCGTATACCTTGTATTTGTTCATGTCGTCTCCCCGGGGAAACAGATAGAGAGGTATGAGCGGATTGTGGTATTGCCCTTGTGACATCATATTGTTGTTGTCCGAAAGGACATAAGAGGCGCTCAGATCCAGCATGAGTTTGTTCTGTATCAGTTCCGTTGTGTTGCGCAAAGTGAAGTTGTACCGGTTGTATGTATTCTTGGGGATGATGCCCCGTGAATTGGTGGAGGCAGCTGATACATAGGTTTGGTTTCTGGAGTTTCCCGCGGATACACTGAGTGAATTGGTTTCTGTATATCCGGTCTGGAAGAAATCTTTCGGATTGTAGCCGGCAGGAGTTGGCAGTTTATTTCCCCAACTGGAGAAAGTCCCTTCCACAGAACCATACGTGTTCTGAAACTCAGGCATCACAAACGGAGTAAGGAACTGTGTATCGTTGGAGTAGCTGACCCGTACTTTCCCCTCCTGTCCTTTGCGGGTAGTGATCAGGATCACCCCGTTGGCTCCCTGTGTACCGTAGAGTGCTGCCGCGGCAGCCCCTGTCAGTACAGAGATGCTTTCTATGTCGTCGGGGTTGATGCTGGAAATGCCGTCGCTGTCTCCTCCGTCGGGTGATTCGTAGAGAGAAGTCGTCTGTTCGGTCTTCATTTGTGCCAGGGGAATGCCATCTACCACATAGAGGGCATTGTTGTCACCGAAAAGCGATTTGGTACCACGCATGACTACGCGGGAAGATCCCCCGATACCCGAAGCGCTCTGGTTGATGGTGACTCCGGCAATCTTCCCGGAGAGGCTGTTGATGAAGTTGGCATCCTTCACGCCGGTGATGTCCGCTGCCTTCAATTCCTGTACATTGTAGGTCAGGGATTTGGTCTGTCGCTTGATACCCAATGCGGTGATGACTACTTCGCCCAGCGCGATCTGGTCTTCCTGCATCCGTATCTGCAACGGGCGGTTGTCACGAACCGTGTGTTCCTGTGTCGTATATCCGGTATAGGAGAATTGCAATACATCTCCGGGCTGCACCTGCAGGGTGAATACACCGTTGTAGTCGGTGATGGTACCGGTACCGGAGCCGAGGATCGTCACATTCACTCCGATCAGGAGTTCACCCGAGTTGTCCTGTATGGTTCCCCGGATGGTGAAACCGTTGTCCTGTTGTGTAGCGACCG
>DALZBD010000210.1:0-6868 GCA_031977515.1 Bacteroides sp.
ACCAAAGAGGTGAAATGTGTCTGCCAATCCATCCTCGTAGCGTTCAATCTCGAGAAACACGAGTCACAGGAGATCAGCGAAGAATGGGTGACCTGCATCAGCGCCTACGAAAGACGCGACGTGCGGAAGAAAAAAGGCTGACCGGCATCCGTTACTTATATATCCAGAGCAAGACCGGCCGGTCGCTCTTTTTCAGACGCGCATCCAGCCGCTTCAGAAATTCATTACTGACCACAGGACATCCCTGGCTGTAGCCAAAAGGCATATGCCGGGGATAACTTTCCGTATCCTCCACCGGGTCGTGTGAATGCAGCACCACGATCCGGCTGAAAGCCGCGTCGTTGGTACTCTCCAGGCCATGCATTTTGTAGTGAAAACGCACTCCCCAATTGCTATAGGCTCTTACACCCACCCTGTACTTCCCGAGTGATGTACAATAACTACCCGGTTCGTTGCTGAATACCGGTCGCCGGGGTGTACTCCTTTTTCCATACCCATGCGCACACAACCCCGCATCCACAATCGTATCCTGCTGAAAATCCCAGACAAAAAACCGGTATTTCCCGGAATGCCGCCCCATATCCACCAGAAAACAGAAATTGCCATTGAATCCATTTTCCTTGCAAAACACCCGTGCCTCCTCTGCCTTCTGACGGAGCTTTTCACGAAAAGCCTCCTCTCTGATCGCCTCTTTGCACAACTTTCGCACCCGCTCCTCCGGCTCGCCGCAGGAAGACAACAGGCAGCAAACAACAGACAGGATCAACAGGAAATATCTCATTTTCACGAAAGTTTGAAAACGAAGATAGATATTATATGCAACTCTGAAAACTTTCTTGTGCAAATATTTTCTCTCTTTCGTAGAGCTCCCTTCCCGTCACACCCCCCCTCATACATAAAAACAGACACAATCCACACCATACACCCTCTACACAGGACCTTAATCAACAGAGTAAGAAGTGGTCAGTTTTTACATTTTTAAACGCTATTCTTATACTATGATAATATTTTATCAATTCCACACCTGCTCCTCGGGTTTTTTTCGTAATTTTACGGCTTGTTGGGGGATTTTTCCTTTCCCGCACCTGAGAATTGAAAGAAAGAAAAAACAATATATAAAATGAACCACAAATGGAATTATCAACCCATTACCGAAGAACAGGCAGAGACGAGCCGGCAACTGGCCGAGAAGCTGGGGATCAGTCCGATCCTCGGACAGCTCCTGCTCCAACGTGGGATCACTGAAGCAGAAGAGGCACGGAAATTCTTCCGGCCACAGCTTCCTGATCTACACGATCCGTTCCTGATGAAGGACATGGATATCGCCGTGGAGCGCCTGGATCAGGCAATGGGAAAAAAAGAGCGTATTCTGATTTATGGAGATTATGATGTAGATGGTACCACAGCCGTGGCACTGGTCTACAAGTTCATTCAACAGTACTACTCCAATCTGGACTACTACATCCCCGACCGCTACGAAGAGGGATACGGTATTTCCAAGAAAGGGATCGACTATGCCGCAGAGACGGGTGTGGGTCTAATCATTGTACTCGACTGCGGCATCAAAGCCGTAGACGAGATCACCTATGCAAAGGAAAAAGGGATCGATTTCATCATCTGTGACCATCACGTACCCGACGAAGTAATGCCGCCCGCGGTGGCCATTCTGAATGCGAAACGTCCGGACAATACCTATCCCTACGAACACCTGTCGGGATGTGGCGTGGGATTTAAGTTCATGCAGGCCTTCGCCCAGAGCAACGGATTGGACTTTCATCAACTCATCCCCCTGCTCGACCTTGTAGCTGTGAGTGTAGCTTCGGACATCGTACCCATTATGGGAGAAAACCGCATCCTCACACACCACGGTCTGAAACAACTCAACAGCAACCCCAGCGTAGGACTGAAAGCGATTATCGACGTATGCGGATTGTCCGAGAAAGAACTTACCGTCAGTGACATTGTCTTTAAGATCGGTCCGCGTATCAATGCCTCCGGACGCATCCAGAACGGAAAAGAAGCCGTGGATCTGCTGGTAGAGAAAGACCTCTCCCTCGCATTGGAAAAGAGCAACCAGATCAATCAGTACAACGAGACCCGCAAAGACCTGGACAAAAACATGACCGAAGAGGCCAACCGGATCGTTTCCGGCCTGGAAGGGCTGGCAGACCGACGCTCCATTGTGCTGTACAACGAAGACTGGCACAAAGGTGTGATAGGCATTGTGGCTTCCCGGCTCACCGAGGTTCACTACCGCCCGGCAGTAGTACTTACCCGCACAGATGATATGGCCACAGGATCGGCACGTTCGGTATCGGGCTTCGATGTATACAAAGCCATTGAAAGCTGCCGGGATCTGCTGGAAAACTTTGGCGGACATACATACGCGGCGGGGCTGTCGATGAAGGTGGAAAACGTAGAGGCATTCACCCAACGTTTCGAAGAGTATGTAACAGAACATATCCTGCCCGAACAGACCAGTGCGGTGATCGACATTGCAGCGGAAATAGATTTCCGGGACATCAGCCTCAAGTTTTTCCACGACCTGAAGAAATTCAATCCCTTCGGGCCGGAAAACCCGAAACCGATCTTCTGCACACATCACGTCTATGACTACGGGACCAGTAAAGTAGTAGGACGCGATCAGGAGCACATCAAACTGGAACTGGTAGACAACAAGTCCAACAACGTGATGAACGGAATTGCCTTCGGTCAGAGTTCGCACGTCCGTTACATCAAGACCAAACGATCTTTCGATATCTGCTATACCATTGAGGAGAACACCCACAAACGAGGGGAAGTGCAGCTGCAGATCGAAGACATCAAACCCACCGAATAAATACAGGCAGAAAGACCGGTGTGAACTATTTTTGGTTTCACACCGGTCTTCCTGTCACTCTTTTGCCGATCCATGAGCCTTCACCACGATATACTGAAACAATACTGGGGATACGACTCTTTCCGCGACCTGCAGGAAGACATCATCCGTAGTATATCAGAAGGCAAAGACACGCTCGGCCTGATGCCTACCGGCGGAGGCAAATCCATCACGTTCCAGGTACCTGCCCTTGCGCAGGAGGGACTTTGTATCGTAGTCACCCCATTGATCGCCCTCATGAAGGATCAGGTGCAGAATCTGCGTCGCCGCGGGATCAAAGCCACTGCTGTCTACTCGGGGATGACCCGGAATGAGATCATCATCGCGCTGGAAAACTGTATTTTCGGCAACTACAAATTCCTCTATATCTCTCCCGAACGGCTCAATACGGAGATCTTCCGTACCAAACTACGATCCATGAAAGTGAATATGCTCACCGTAGACGAAAGTCATTGCATCTCCCAATGGGGATATGACTTCCGACCGGCCTACCTCAAGATCGCAGAGATACGCAACCTGATCCCGCACGCACCGATACTGGCACTCACCGCCACAGCCACGCCGGAGGTGGTGAAAGATATCCAGCAGCAACTGCATTTCCGCAAAGAAAATGTATTCCGTATGAGTTTTCAGCGGAAAAACCTGGCCTACCTCGTACGACGGACAGACAACAAGACCGGAGAGATGGTACGCATCCTCCAACGCATGGCAGGCAGTGCCATCGTCTACGTAAGAAGCCGACGCCGTACCAAAGAGATCACTGAGCTGCTCAATCAGGAGGGATTTTCCGCCGATTTTTACCACGCCGGACTCAACAACGAAGAGAAAGACCGTCGGCAGAAACGCTGGCAGAGCGATGAATGCCGCATCATCGTGGCTACCAACGCATTCGGTATGGGGATAGATAAGCCCGATGTACGGGTGGTGATCCACTACGACCTGCCGGATTCACCGGAAGCCTATTTCCAGGAAGCCGGACGTGCCGGACGCGACGGTCAGAAAGCATACGCAGTGATCCTGCACACGGCAACTGACAAAGCTTCGCTAAAAAAACGAATACCGGACACATTCCCCGACAAGGAATATATCAAAGAGACCTACGAACACCTGCAATATTACTACCAGATGGCCATGGGCGACGGTCGGGGATGTATGTATGAGTTCAACCTGTCAGAATTCAGCCGTACGTTCAAGCATTACCCGGTACCGGCTCACAGCGCACTCAAGATATTGACGCAGGCAGGGTACATCGAATATACCGACGAGCAGGACAATGCCTCCCGCATCCGCTTCACGGTGCGGCGCGACGAACTCTACAAACACAGGGAACAGAATCCGGAGACGGAAGCGCTGATTGGTACCTTGTTGCGTTCGTATACCGGATTGTTTACCGATTATGCCTATATAAACGAAGCCGTGATCGCCCTGCGCAGCGGACTCGATCGCGAGCAGGTGTATAACCTTCTCAAACTCCTGTCCAAACAACGCATCCTGGATTATATCCCCCGCAAAAAGACACCTTATATTATATATACCCGTGCACGGGTAGAACAGCGACACCTGCAATTATTGCCCGAAGTATACGAAAAACGTAAAGAACGGTATGAAATTCGTATCCAGGCAATGATCTCGTATGTAACTACAGACACCGTATGCCGCAGCCGCCAGCTTCTCCGCTATTTCGGCGAAGAGAACGAAGAGGATTGCGGGCAGTGCGACGTATGCGTGGCAATGCGGCAAAAGCAGAAACTTTCTTCTTCCGACCTCGAAACCTGTGCAGCGAAAGTCATGGGCCATCTTACTGAGAGTCCGCTGACACCCGCACAACTCGCACTCAAAATGAATATGGAGACAGAAGAGATCAGCCGGGTGGTGCGTTACCTGCTGGACGAAAAACGACTGGGGATGAAGGACGGAGTGATCTCTTTACCCTGATATATATATAACATCCGGAATTCTTCTGTTCCTGAAAAGGATTTGTAGCAGCATATACACATTCAGGATATAGGATTATACTATGTGATTATTATATATACGATTAGGATATATAATCATGGTATATGATTAGGATATAGGATTATCGCATATACCCAAAACAAACAACATAATTAAAAATAAATATCTTTTCAGGTCAGTAAATCCATACATATACCTTCATTTCGCATAATCCACTACCTTTTTTTATTCCTCCTTATCCTATTTCCTGCTACATTTCCTCTTACAAAAACTGTATATCTCCTCTTTTTATTAACTTTGCAGCCAAACTTAAAAGCAGATATTCATGGCCAGTTTTTTCAAAACTCTTTTCGGTGGAAAGACCGATGAAGCAACCCAACAACAGAAACAAGAATCGAAGAACTTCGAAATACTCAAATTCGACGGTCTGCGCGCGCAACGTATCGGACGTGCCGACTACGCTGTAAAATGTTTCACCGAAGCCCTGAATCTTCAGGAAGACTTCGAGACCATGAACTACCTGAGTAGTCTGTACATACGCATGGGAGAAATGGAACAAGCCCGTGACTTGCTGATACGCATGATAGAACTGGAACCGGAACTTGCTACCACCTACCTGGCACTGGCCCATGTATATTACATGGAAGACAACTATGCAGAGATGCAGCAATATGCCACACAGGCTACCCAACTGAATGCAGATGACCCTGCAGGTTTCTACCTCCTGGGAAAAGCACACCATTTGCAAAAAGACCTGATCAGTGCCGTAGCTCATCTGACCCGGGCACTGACATTGAAAGAGGATTATACAGATGCTTTACTGGCACGTGCAGAGGTACTTCTGGAAATGCAGCAACTCAATGAAGCCAGACAAGACATAGACTCTGTACTACAAACCGAACCCGATCACGAAACAGCGCTGCTACTGAGAGCACGCGGACACGAAGCAGCCGGACAACCGGAAAATGCCGAAGCCGATTATCGTGAACTGATCGCACTCAACCCATTCAACGAGAAAGCATACATCAGACTGAGCCAGCTTTTCACCGAAAACAAAGAGCATGAAAAGGCTGTGGAAATTCTGAATGAAGCCATAGAACTCAATACCGAATCCTCCGAGCTCTACCGCCTGCGTGGAGAAGTGCGTCTGCAAACCGGGGACAAGGAAGGATCTGTAGAAGATAGTAAAAAGGCTCTCGAACTCCAACCCGAGGCCCTGCAATCGTTATCCGGACAGTTTGGAAACCAGGCAGCAGCTGCAACAAATGTATTGAGTGGTCTATGATCATCCTCTCCCTGTTACCGGAATTTAAAAGAGGGAAAGCATAGCAGGATATTTTCATCCATATAAAAAAATGATTTCATCTCTCATCTCTCACCTTTTTGCATATAAACGTCTCATAATAAATAGTGTATCGTCCTGATTTTGGTGGTTCTTCGTCACTTTAGTTGAAAAGTTTATCTGGTTTTTTGTCCATCTTCACAATCTATCTGTAGCCTTGAAGAGGCGTTACAACCTAGCCTAGGGTAAATGAGCGAAGACAAACGGAGCGAGTGCCACCCTGGGTTTACATGTGATGGGAAAAAGTTAGTGCTGAAAGTACGACACAAATTATGTACGCCACTTCCTTTGTGTCGTACTTTCAGCACTAACCAGTATATATCTTACTAACCCTAGGGTGGCGTTTGTTTCTCCTTCACTACCGCTACGGCTTCACTGCACTGACCCTGGGCTAAGTTGTAACGCCTCTTCAAGGCTACAGATACATTTTAATATAAAATTGAGTATCTGATATTAACTGGATTTTCAACTAAAGTGCAAAAGAACCATTTTGGTTGACTGTTCATACTTCTTAATCCTATAATCGGTTGTCTGAATGTATGGTTTTTTGTTGATTTGAGTCTTGATCCTGTTTAAGGTTGACTCTGGTGAACCTTCTTCATTTTGGTTCGGCTGGTATAGACCAACAACTGTGATACACCGTGTTGATCTCATTTTCCCTATTGTATATGTTGTACAAGTCGGTGGCTTAT
>DALZBD010000211.1:0-6844 GCA_031977515.1 Bacteroides sp.
TACAGATTAAAAGTAAGGCTGTCTCATTTTTCTATTTTGAGACAGCCTCTTTTTACATAATCATGAGACTAAAGTGGATAGTATGTCAAAAGGTGTAGTGTCTTCTTTTATTTATTTACAAACTGTAGTTTATACCGCCTTCTGGGCAGGGAAGGCCACTTGCAATTTATTCTTTCATTTTAACACGCCTCCACTTATTCCCTCGATAGGGCTGTCAGACATATGATCCCGATGAATAAGCCTTATTCTGATGGTATAGTTATTTCAGGGTTTATTTTTTGTTTTTTGTAACAGGATGGTTTCGTATGTAATACAACTTGGAAACTGATTAGGCGGATACAGGCTATAGCCCGGATAGTTTACGATGTATTTCATCTGTGTACCCACACCGATCTCTCTGTCCAGATAGAAGTGTACATTGGTACGTGAGCTGTTTCCCCAGAGGAAGCCAAAGTCTAATGTGGCTATGGTGTCCTCCTTAGAGCTATTGCTTACCATCCAGACTCCTCCGTTCTCTCTTCTTCGGTTGCTTCCCACTGCCCCTATTCCAGTGCCGTCATGTTCACCGGAGTGTACCAGTGTATAGGTTCCGAAAGCTCCTGCTCCAGGTTTCCAATGAAAGACTTCAAAACAATTCGTATGAATATTCGAAGGAGTAATATCTTCTGTTGTAGATGTATTTGCATCGTAGTGAATGGTCTCAAACAGTTTGTATTCTATGATCCTCCATTCTCCTTCGATCTTTCGGCCCAGTGCTTTGAAAAAGTCACTGTCGCTCTCTGCGGGGAGTTCAGTGGTAGCAGGTAGGAAAGCATCTGTGGTGTAGATTTTATTTCCCTCTACAGATATACATGAAGGTAGGGAGATGAGGATATGATTGGCATAGACCAACCATTCTTCCTCTCCATCCTGGTTGAGGGATGCGAAGTCTATTTTCACCAGCCCTCCTTCTGCTGACTTTATTTCAGATTCTTTTATCAACTCCTCCGGTGTATAGGAACCAGTAAGGATATGGCGCAGGATTTGAGAGGTCATGTTTTCCGGACTGTCATCCTCCTCAAAAGCACTGTTCTCTACAGCCAGTACCGTAAACGGACCGTCTGTTTCGGAGAGGTCGGCTGCTTGTAAAGCTTTGGTAAAGAGGGACAGCGATTCATGTTTTTCCAGTTCTGTGAGGATAAGTTGCAACGAGTTATGATCCGAAGGATTTTCATTTCCTTCATTGCCATCATCTTCGTTCCCATTTCCGTTGTTGCCATTATCGATAGGAGGAGGGGAATTGTCATCATCAGGATCATTTTCAGTAGAACAGGCAGTGTGTGTAACCAGATAAAAAGTCAGGGTCAGAGCAAACAGACAGATGCTTCTGACAGAAAAATAAAATTTTCTCATACAGATAATTTTTAGTAATTAATAACCTCCTGCATAGCAGGCATGATGTAAAAAGTAATGCAATATAAATAAATTTTCCCGAATTATACAACTTTTTGGAACAGGTTTTTAATATGCGCTTGTAATATATATGTATATGTAACTTTCTGTAGGCATAGAGCCCGAAAGATATCAACCAGAGGATCAATCCTGTTTTTTATCTGCTGAATACTTCCCTGACAGGTGTATAAGGGGATAATGTGTGGAATGGTCCAATCAACTATCTTTTGCGACAGGAAGGCGTGGACTGGTCTTTTATCTGCTGATAATGGGAAAAACAGGTTGGCTGGTTATCTGAAAGTCACCTTCCGGTTCATAATGAAATTGACTCCTCCATATACGAAAAGTCCCAGGAATGTGGCCAGGTATTCGTCCACTCCTCCTGTTTCCACCAACAATACAACGAAAAGTAATTGAGAACCGTAGGCCATAGCGAAGGCTATGCAAAAGAGAAAAGCCTGCTGCCAGAAGGTGGTTTTCCGGTCAGGAGAAATAAAGATCCAATACCTGCACCAGAGGAAATTGTGTATCTGCGCCAGGGTATAGGCAACCACGTTGGAGATTACATAATTGTAATGCAACCACTCCATCATGATGGCTACGACTCCTGCGATGATCAGCGCATTGAGTGTGCCTATGATCATAAACCGCATGATGCGTGTGGTCTCCTGTATGTGATTTTTGTCTTTTACCATATTTCTCTGTCTGCTGCTGTATAAGATCCCTTTTGCAGGAAAGAAATTGAGCAGCTAAAAAAGGCGGAGCAGTAGCTCCGCCAAAGGCTTATGAAGCAAACCTGTTTTTATTCCTTGATATCTTCCAGTTTCAGACGCAGCTCTTCCAACTGTGCCGGTTCGATGCTGGAAGGAGCATCGAGCATCACGTCTCTTCCCGAATTGTTTTTAGGGAAAGCGATACAGTCACGGATCGAATCCAGTCCGGCAAACAGCGACACGAAACGGTCGAGACCGTAGGCCAGTCCACCGTGAGGAGGAGCGCCATATTTGAATGCATTCATCAGGAAGCCAAACTGCTCCTGTGCACGTTCGGGAGTGAATCCGAGCAGTTGGAACATCTTGTTTTGCAACTGACTGTCGAAGATACGGATAGAGCCCCCTCCTACTTCCACACCATTGATGACCATGTCGTAGGCGTTGGCACGGACAGCTCCCGGATCTGTATCCAGCAGTTGGATATCTTCCGGTTTGGGAGAGGTAAACGGATGGTGCATGGCTGCGAAACGGTTGTTTTCTTCGTCCCATTCAAACAAGGGGAAGTCTACCACCCACAGGCAAACGAATTTGTTTTTGTCTCTGAGACCCAGTTGTGAAGCTACTTCCAGACGAAGTTCGTTGAGCTGCTTGCGGGTTTTCATCACATCGTCACCCGACAGAATGAGGATGAGATCACCCGGTTTGGCGTTGAACGCTTCTTTCATCTGTTGGAGTACCTCCTGCGAATAAAATTTATCTACGCTTGACTTCACTGTACCGTCTGCTTCCACACGGGCATAGACCATGCCTTTGGCACCGATCTGTGGTCTTTTTACGAAGTCGGTCAGCGCATCCAGTTGCTTGCGTGTATAGGTCGCAGCACCTTCGGCACAGATACCTCCGATGTAAGCAGCCTGATCGAACACGGGGAATCCGTGACCTTTCAGTACATCCATCAATTCTACAAAACGCATATCAAACCGCATATCAGGTTTGTCGCTGCCGTAATATTTCATGGCATCGTGCCAGGTGATACGCTGGAAAGGCTCGGTGATCTCCACACCACGCAGGGTGCGGAAGAGGTGTTTGGACATTCCTTCAAATACATTCAGTACGTCTTCCTGATCCACGAAGCTCATTTCACAGTCGATCTGCGTAAATTCCGGCTGACGGTCTGCACGCAGGTCTTCGTCGCGGAAGCATTTCACGATCTGGAAATAACGGTCGAAGCCCGATACCATGAGCAACTGTTTCAGTGTCTGCGGCGATTGAGGCAACGCATAGAATTGTCCGGGATTCATACGGGAAGGTACCACAAAGTCACGTGCTCCTTCCGGCGTAGACCCGATCAGCACCGGAGTCTCTACTTCGAGGAAGCCCAATTTATCTAAGTAGCTGCGGATCTCAATAGTCATTTTGTGGCGCAGTTCCAGATTGGCACGTACCGGGGCACGTCTCAGATCCAGATAGCGGTATTTCATACGGATATCGTCTCCTCCGTCGGTTTCGTCTTCAATAGTAAAGGGAGGAACCTCGGAAGCGTTGAGCACCTGCAGGTAGGTAGTAATGATCTCGATATCACCGGTGGGAATATTCTGATTTTTGCTATAGCGTTCGTTCACTGTACCTGTCACCTGGATCACGTATTCGCGCCCCAGTTTATTGGCCTGTTCGCAGAGAGCTTTATCTGATTCTTCGTTGAATACAAGCTGGGTAATGCCGTAACGGTCGCGGAGATCGATGAAGGTCATCCCTCCCATTTTGCGGCTGCGTTGTACCCATCCGGCGAGTGTTACTTGTTTGTTTACATCGGAGATGCGCAGTTCTCCACAGGTATGTGTCCTGAACATAATCGTTTTCTTTTATTATATATAGAAATATTCTTAATTATCGCACGTTGTAAAACGTCCGGCAAAAATACATAATTATTTGCATCGTGTCATTCTTTGCCGGTGAGTTTCTTCATCAGATTCTTGTTGTGCCTGAGAAGGGTTTTGTTTTTCTCTTGTATATCCGCTACCACTTTATCGTTGAGCTGGATCAGGTCGTTGAGGTAACCCTGCGCCTTCTGGAGCATATTTACCGGCTCTTTTTGCCGGGGGATCACCACCTGAAGTCCCCGTTGTATCACCTCTACATCGATTTCTGTTCCTGCCATCATCGGGTCTCCATCGAAATGCACGACTCCCTCCTTCTGGCGGTGTATGCGCAATTTCTTGCAGCGGAATGTCTTGATGCGGCTGTTGTGGTCTATGGTCTTGTTGAACAGTTGGAAAGCCAGCGAAGGCACATCCAGCACGGTGAAAGGTTCGAGGATGGTTATGTCCAGCAAACCATCAGTAATGGTTGCATGAGGAGCAATATACGCATTGTTGCCATACTGGGAAGCGTTGCCACAGGCAATCAGGAAAGCTTTGTAGCGCTGTGTACCGTCCTGCGTCTCTATCTCGTAGGTCTCAGGTTCGTAATTCAGACTCTCCATCAGGGTTTTTTCCAGATAGGTCAGTACTCCTCTCTTGCCTGCCGCGGCAAATTTCAGGCTTACAAACGCATCAAACCCTACGCCACAGGTACAGAAAAAGGGTGTCTGATCCAACAGTCCGTAATCTATAGTCTCCGTATGTCCGTCAATAATAACATCAATGGCTTTTCTGGGTTCCAGGGGTATGTGCAGGTGACGGGCCAGACCATTGCCTGAGCCGCAGGGAATAATTCCCAACGCAGTATGGGTGTGTACCAGCGAACGTGCCACTTCGTTGACGGTACCGTCTCCTCCGATAGCCACGACCATATCCACACCTTTTTTCGCTTCTTTCGCGGCAATCTCCACCGCATGTCCGGCATGTTCGGTATGTATGACTTCCCACGTGAATTTCTGCGCATCCATCTTTTCCTCCAGCATATTCAGGATGGCCTGCTTGTTCTGCGTCCCTGAAATGGGGTTGATAATAAAGGAGATGCTTTTTTTTTGCTCTTTCATGTGGTAGGTTGTTGTTTTAGGAGAGACAAAAATAATACAATTCTGTAAATATGTCACTGATATTCCCTATTTAATGACAGAGGTGCCGTTTTTTTCCGGTGATTTGCAACAGTCAAAAACATATTTTGCTATCTTTGCCCCCTGTTTTGAACACACTATAGAATAGGACATAAGTAAGTTAGAAACAATCAGGATTTTACCAAAAAAACTGAATTTATTAATTGACAATTCAATGGGATTATTACAGGACAAGTTAGCCAGATATGACCTTCCCCAACAAGTTAAGGCCAAGGGAGTATATCCCTATTTTCGTTGCATCGAAAGTGAGCAGGATACCGAGGTGATCATGAGTGGAAAAAAGGTACTGATGTTCGGTTCCAATTCTTACCTGGGACTCACCAACCACCCGAAGGTGATCGAGGCAGCCATAGAGGCTACCCGTAGGTATGGAACAGGGTGTGCCGGTTCACGCTTTCTCAACGGTACGCTGGATCTGCATCTGGAGCTTGAAAAAGAACTGGCCGAGTTTGTCGGAAAAGAAGACGCTATTATATATTCCACCGGATTTCAGGTAAACCTTGGGGTGGTTTCCTGTGTCACCGGCCGGGAAGATTATGTGATCTGTGACGAACTGGATCACGCATCTATTGTGGAAGGCCGTCGTCTCTCCTTCTCTACCACACTGAAATTCAAACACAACGATATGGGATCGTTGGAGAAAGAGTTACAGAGGTGTCGTCCCGAATCGGTGAAACTGATCGTGGTGGATGGTGTTTTCAGTATGGAGGGAGACATTGCCAATCTGCCGGAGATCGTGCAACTGGCGAAGAAATACAATGCCAGTATCATGGTAGATGAAGCGCATGGTCTGGGAGTTTTAGGACGTAACGGTCGCGGTACGTGCGATCATTTCGGACTGACAGACAATGTAGATCTGATCATGGGTACATTCAGTAAATCTCTGGCCTCTATCGGAGGGTTCATTGCTGCCGACGAGTCTGTGATCAATTACCTGCGTCACAATTCACGTTCGTATATCTTCAGTGCAAGTAATACGCCTGCTGCTACGGCGGCTGCGCGCGCGGCTTTGCAGATCATGAAGAGCGAACCCGAACGCATTGCCAACCTGTGGGACATAACCAACTACTCGTTGAAGCGTTTCCGCGATCTGGGTTTTGAAATAGGTCATACTTCCACTCCTATCATTCCATTATATGTACGCGATATGGAGAAAACATTTATGGTGACCAAGATGCTGTTTGATGAAGGTGTGTTTGTCAATCCGGTAGTGCCACCTGCCTGTTCTCCCAACGATACACTGATCCGTTTTTCTCTGATGGCTACTCATACCAAAGAGCAGATAGATATTGCAGTAGAGAAGCTATATAAGTGTTTCAGGATGCTTGAGATTCTGAAATAGACAGTTAGTTTATATAATAAGGAATACAAGGGCCTGCTTTTTGAAAAGCAGGCCCTTGTTATAGATGTATATAATGGTGAATAAGTATTTGAGACGCAAAGTATTGCGTCTCTACACCGATTGTGTTTTCTTTTGAAAATGATACACTTGTAGAGACGCAATACTTTGCGTCTCAAACAGGCAAAATGAAGACTGAAAAAAAGCCAACCAACGGTCGACGTAGTCAATCGAAGATTGGTATTGTCGACACAGCATTCAACTTCTACTATAATCAAGATAGTTTCTTATCATAAAATCTAC
>DALZBD010000212.1:0-6843 GCA_031977515.1 Bacteroides sp.
GTGGCAAACTTCGCAAACTCGGCGGGTTGCAGATTCACCGGCCCCATGGGAAGCCACGAACGGGAACCTTTGATATCGGGCGCTACAACTATCGTGACCGCCAGCAGGATCATCATTCCTATGTATATAAAATAGGAGAAGGTGTCGTACAGGCTGTCTTCGAGCATGATGAGTATAAACCCCAGTCCGAACGAGCAGAGTGCCCAGACAAATTGTTTGCCGGCACGGGTAGAGAAATCGAGGAAATCCCGGTCGCCGTAGTCGTAACTGGCACCACATACGGTGAACCAGCCGATGACCACGAGTATCACATAGATACCGATCGTCATCCAGTCTATCGATTTCCACAGGCTAACGTTTCTGGTACTCATAGGGAATCAGGTTTGCTTTACTTATGTCATTGATCAGATAAGAACGTTCGGGCGACACTTTACCTTTGAGGTATTGCTCGATGAGCAACGCGCCGATAGGTACGGCCCAGGTGGCTCCGAAACCACCGTTTTCCACATACACCGCGATAGCGATCTCGGGCTCGTCCATCGGGGCAAAGCCCATGAAGATCGAGTGGTCTTTCCCACGGTTCTGCGCCGTTCCGGTCTTTCCGCAGACGGTGATATCGGGGATGTTGGCCCGTCGGCAGGTGGCTCCGTACGGACTTCCGACCACAGCCCCCCGCATGCCTTCGACTACCGGCTCGTAATGCTTCGGGTCGATGGTGGTGTGGCGGGGAAAGCGATAGGTACTATCGAGTTCGTGATCCTGTATCTCTTTGACGATATGCGGAGTGATAAAATGCCCGCGGTTGGCGATGGTAGCGGCAAGGTTGGCCATTTGCACCGGTGTCAGCAACACCTCTCCCTGCCCGATGGCGGTGTGTATGATGCGAAGCCCTCCCCAGCGACCTTCTCCGTGTATCTTGTCGTAGAAGGATGCGTTGGGGATCAGTCCCCGTTTCTCTCCCGGCAGGTCTACGCCCAGCGCATAGCCGAATCCCATAGACACCATGTGATCTTTCCATACAGTGAGTGCATTGGCCGATGATCCGTATTTCTTGTTATCGATCATCCGGTAGAGCCCCCAGCAATAATAGGAGTTGCAGGAGGTAGACAGGGAGGGCACGAAAGGGATCGGTGATCCGTGCGCGTGACATCCTACCCGCAGCCCCGGCACCATAAAGGCGTTGAAGCAGGGGAACGTTGTATTCAGGTCCACGATTCCCTCCTGCAGGAAGGTCAGTCCCTGAGCGGTCTTGAAGGTAGATCCCGGCGGATAGGCGGCCATGAGTGCCCGGTTGAACAGCGGAGTTTTCGGGTCACGTTCCAGTTCCTGATGATTGCGGCCGCGCTGACGTCCGATCATGATCGACGGATCGTAGTCCGGAGCAGACACCAGACACAGGATCTCCCCGGTCTTGGGCTCGATGGCTACGATACTACCGAGTTTGTTGCGCATCAGTTTCTCGGCGAGCATCTGCAGTTCGATATCTATACTCAGGGTGAGGTTCTTGCCCGGCACGGGACTTTTGTCCAGCGCGCCATCCATGTATTTGCCCTGGATACGTCCATGTGCGTCGCGCAGCAGGATCTCCACTCCTTTCTCACCGCGCAGGTACTGTTCGTAAGAGCGCTCCACTCCTTGCTTACCGATGTAGTCGCCCCGCACGTAATAGTCATCGTTTTCGATATCACGCATGGATACCTCACCGATATCTCCCAGAGCGTGTGCCGCCGAGTTGTAGGCATACTGCCGGATGGTGCGTCGCTGGATATAGAACCCGGGAAATTTGAAGAGTTTTTCCTGAAACATTCCGCTTTCTTCGGCGGATAGCTGACTCATAAAGAGCTGATGGGTATACCGGGAATAACCGGGATTCTGTCTGCGATCGCGGATATCTTCCATCCGCTTCACAAAATAGTCGCGGGTGATGTTGAGCGTACGACAGAGGTCGAGCGTGTCGAGGTATTCGATCTCCCGGGGTACAATGGTGATGTCATAGGCCGGCTGGTTGAACACCAGCAGTGCTCCGTTGCGGTCATAGATCGCTCCGCGGGCCGGATATTGGGTCTTGCGGAGAAATGCATTGCTGTCGGCATTGCGTTTGTAGTCGTCGGTCATGATCTGCAATACAAACAACCGGATGATGTACAGCAGTACAATACCGATGGCTATTCCTCCGATCACAAAACGTCTGGTATCCAAAGAATGATCTTTTGCCATGCTTTCAGATCCTGTCTATGTTTTCTGTTCCTACTCTACTCTCGTTATTTCTCACTGTACTTCTTTGTCTTACTCCAATCGTAAATAAATATATGTTCTTTTGTTCTTCTGTCTAAAAAATAGTATTTACTATATTATCTCAATGATAATCATGTCGCATGTAATATCAATCCTGCATCGTAAATCTTTTTATTTTCTCACCCCCTCCAACGCCAGCAGACACACCGCGGTCAGCAGCGTACTGGCCACGATACGGATCAGGAGTGTACCCAGTGTGGCAAATGTGAAGAACTCCATACAGATCAGGAAAGAGTGATGCAGCAACACCCCTGCAAGCAGATACTTGAGAAAGGAGGAGAATCCCATGCTGTATATACCCGGCACAAAGATGTCTGCGTCGCGCGTCATAAAGATACGCAGCAGTAGAGGCCGCAGGAAAGCAAGGAATACCGAAGCCGCCGCATTCATCCCCGGTGTATTGGAAAAGATATCGATCACCAGCCCCAGTGCGAAGGCCCAAAACATGAGTTCGTTGCGCGAGACTGTCGATTCGAACTTCACGATCAGATAGATGTAAAGGAAGGGCGTGGCATATCCGGCGATATGCACATTGTTGAGCACCAGTACCTGTAGCAGTACCAGTCCTATGAACCATCCTAATTTCTGTATATAACTGATAAGCATTACTTCTTCCTTATATTTTCCAGCTCGTGCTGTTCTTCTTTTCCTGTACGGGCAATCACGCGTACATTGCTGACTTTGCCAAAATCGGTAGCGAGTTTCACCTTCAGCATGAAAAACATACCATCGGGCGAGTCCGACACATCATCCACCGTACCCACCGTCACCCCTTCCGGGAAAGCGCTGGAGTATCCATTGGTCACCACCGTATCGCCGAGGTTGAACGCCGCGTGGCGGGGCAACTCGAGGTACGCATAACGCGGATCACCGTGTACCCAGCGGAACGAACCGAAATAGTCGCTTCCGAGTATCTTGGCATAGATGGTAAAATTGCTGTTGAGCACCGAGATCACTACCGAATAGTGCGCGGAGGTTTTGTACACGATCCCTACCACCCCGTTGGCATCGACCACTCCCATCTCGGGGCGTATGCCGTCGTTGTATCCTTTGTCTAAGGTGATGTAGTTGTCTACCTGTGTCAGCCGGTTGTTGATCACCTTTGCCTTGTAGAGCTTGTAGTCCGGGTCTCCGGCCAGTTGCAGGCTGTTGACCTTCGCAGAATCCACATAGATGTCGTTGAGTGCCTTCCGCAGGTTGGCATTCTGCTGTTCGAGCAGCATATTGCGGTTGAGCAGGTCGTCGTTGACAGACTTCAGGTGGAAATAGGACGAGACGCCTCCCGATAGTTCATACACACTACCGGTCACGACATTGGCCGAGGTGAAGAATACACTTTGCTGATACCGGTTGAAGCGAAACAACAAAACAAAACTGGCTACCTCCAGCAGGATGAAGAGGAACCAGTAGTTGTATCTGATCAGGAAGTTGAGTAAATTCCGCATACAGGTTGACTATGATCTGCACCTGTGACGTTGTCCGGCCAGGCCGGACAACGTCACAGGTGTCGGGTGTATAAAAACAAGCAGGAAATATCCTCCCGGATTATCTCATGAGGAATGAGAAGCGTTCCACGTTCTTCAATGCCACTCCCGTACCTTTGGCCACTGCATGCAGCGGATCGTCTGCAATGTGGAAAGGAATGTTGATCTTATCGGTCAGACGTTTGTCGAGTCCGCGCAACAGCGCACCGCCTCCTGCCAGGTAGATACCGTTGTGTACGATATCGGCATAGAGTTCGGGCGGAGTTTTCTCCAGCGCGCTGAGGATAGCCGTCTCCACCTTGGAAATGGATTTCTCCAGACAGTGTGCGATCTCCTGATAACATACGGGCACCTCCATCGGCAACGCCGTGATACGGTTGGGACCGTGTACGATATAGTCTTCCGGAGCATCGTCGCCCAGTTCGGTCAGGGCAGCTCCCACGTGTATCTTGATACGTTCGGCCATACGTTCACTGACCTTTACGTTGTGCTGACGGCTCATGTACTCCTGGATATCCGTAGTCAGATCATCGCCCGCGATACGGATCGAGTTGTTGGATACCAGACCTCCCAGCGAGATCACCGCGATCTCGGTAGATCCTCCACCTATATCCACGATCATGTTTCCTTCCGGTGCCTCTACGTCGATACCGATACCGATGGCTGCTGCCATGGGTTCGAAGATCAGGTATACATCGCGACCGTTGGCATGCTCTGCCGAGTCGCGTACGGCACGAAGTTCTACCTCGGTACTGCCCGAAGGCACACCGATCACCATCCGCAGGGAGGGTGAGAAGAGGTGACTGCGTGTATTCACCATTTTGATCATCCCGCGCATCATCTGTTCGCAGGCATAGAAGTCCGCGATCACTCCGTCGCGTAGCGGACGGATGGTACGAATGTTTTCATGCGTTTTCTCGTGCATCAACTTGGCCTTTTCGCCCACGGCGATCATCTTGTCTGTGCGACGGTCAAGTGCCACAACAGAAGGTTCGTCCACGACGATCTTTCCGTTGGATATAATGATGGTATTCGCTGTACCAAGGTCAATGGCGAGTTCCTGTGTAAAAGAGAATAATCCCATAATGTTGTTCCTGTGTAATGCATTGTCCGGCCCCCTTGCCGCGACAAGCTATATATACTAATTAATGTTTAAAATGACGTACTCCGGTAGTCACCATAGACATACCGTGCTCGTTGCAATAGTCAAACGACAGTTCGTCCCTTACCGATCCACCCGGCTGTATCACCGAAGTGATGCCTGCCTGATCGGCAATCTCCACACAATCGGGGAAGGGGAAGAATGCGTCTGATGCCATGACCGCACCGTGCAGGTCGAATCCGAAAGTCGCGGCTTTCTCGATGGCCTGTTTCAGTGCGTCTACCCGTGAGGTCTGCCCCACCCCGCTGGCCAGCAGTTGACGGTTCTTCGCCAGTACGATCGCGTTGGACTTGCTGTTTTTCACGATCTTATTAGCAAAGAGCAGGTCGTCTGCCTCCTCGGGAGTAGGTGCCTTCTCGGTCACCACTTTCAGGTCGGCGATGGTCTCGATATTGAGGTCGCGTTCCTGCACCAATACACCGTTCAATAGCGAACGGTACTGCTTCCGGGGCAGCCTGGCCTCTTTACGTACCAGGATGATCCGGTTTTTCTTCTGTCCGAGGATCTCGAGCGCGTCCACATCGTAGTCGGGCGCGATAATCACCTCGAAAAATATCTTATTGATCTCTTCCGCAGTCTCCTTGTCGATCACCGCATTGGTCACCAACACCCCTCCGAACGCCGATACCGGGTCTCCGGCCAGTGCGTCTTTCCAGGCATCCAGCACGTTCTCGCGCGAGGCGAGTCCGCAGGCATTGTTGTGTTTCAGGATAGCGAAAGTAATGTCTTCAAACTCATCGATCAGGTCCACCGCCGCATTGATATCGAGCAGGTTGTTGTACGAGATCTCTTTCCCGTGTATCTGGTCGAACATGGCATCGAGGTTGCCATAGAAATAGCCTTTCTGGTGAGGATTCTCTCCGTAGCGGAGTGCTTTCTGGTCATTGGCCGAGGTGCGGAAGGCGGAGCCGTCTTCGGCGTCGAAGTAGTTGAATATCGCCGAATCGTAGTGCGAAGATACGGCAAATGCCTCCTTCGCCATCCAGCGACGTTCTTCCAGGGAAGAGTTGGCTCCGTGCTCCATAAGCATATCGAGCAGGGGTTTGTATTGATGCTGCGAAGCCACGATCACTACGTCTTTGTAGTTTTTCGCGGCTGCACGTATCAGCGAGATACCGCCGATGTCTATTTTCTCAATGATCGAGGCTTCGTCTGCCCCGGAAGCCACAGTGGCTTCGAAGGGATAGAGATCCACAATCACCAGGTCGATGGGCGGGATCTCGTATTTCTCGATCTGCTGCATGTCCTGCTCCAGCCCCCGGCGGCAAAGGATTCCGCCAAACACCTTAGGATGCAATGTCTTCACTCTTCCGCCCAGGATAGAGGGATAGGAGGTCAGATCTTCCACTGCTTTGCAGGGATATCCCAGTGATTCGATAAACTGCCGGGTACCTCCCGTTGATAAAAACTCTACACCCTCCTGGTGCAATTTGGTTATGATTTCATCCAATCCTTCTTTATGGTAAACCGATACCAGAGCGGTTTTTATTCTTTTCGTGTCAGACATTTAATTGCAAATTAAGTATTTGATGCGCAAAGTTACAAAATATTGTTTTACACGCGTCATAAATAAGGTATGAAATAATGATAAAAAACAAGGGGATTCCCAAATAAAAGGTTCAGATCGTATGGGGGAAGGTATTTATTTTTACGTATGCGGGGGGTGGTAAAGAACAGATTCCATCCGCCAACGCCCGGAGGAGACAGTATTATACAAGTTATCCGCCCAAATACAGCCCGGCTGATTTATCTATGATCCCAATGCCTGATCCCACCGACCTACGCCCCGGAGGGGCAGAGTGAACCAACGGTCGACGAAGTCAAAGGTTTCGCAGCGATAGCGGAGAAACACGAAACGACACCCTGGGTTTTCATAAGGATGTGATCCGTTGCGCCCCGGAG
>DALZBD010000213.1:0-6805 GCA_031977515.1 Bacteroides sp.
AGAATGTGTTGCAGAAATGGATCCTGGAGAAACAAAAGCATACCTATGTGCGCATCAATGAAAACTGGAAAGGGTGTACTTTTAAATATCCGGGATGGGTCAAAGACTAAGAAATTGTTTTGATTTTAGCTGACACTAAGTATGGATTCCACAGGATTCATAAAGTTTAATCAGGCTTTAAAAGAGTATAGATCGTTCCTATGAAGGAAATAAAAAGAAAAGCTTCTATATATCCGTGGCACGGTATCCTGTTCGCAGGATTACTGTGCCTCTTTGCCCTTTCCGGATATGCTCAGGAGGGCGATCCTGAACCTAAAAAAACAAGGGTGGATCTTCTGCATGCCGATGAGGGGGTTGCAGACAAGCTGGCTCGTCCCGACGTACAGGTACTGATCGGAAATGTTCAGTTGCTGCACGACAGTATGTATATGTATTGTGACAGTGCGCTGATCTATGAAACTACCAATTCCATAGAGGCATTCAGTAATGTGCGCATGGAGCAGGGAGACACCCTGTTTATCTATGGCGATTACCTTTTCTACGATGGCATGACGCAACTGGCTATGCTTCGGGAGAATGTAAAGTTGATCAATAGAAATACGACTTTATTGACAGATAGTCTGAACTACGACCGTATCTTCGATCTGGGGTATTATTTTGAGGGAGGAATGTTGATGGATGAGGAAAATGTACTTACCTCGGATTGGGGAGAGTATAGTCCTGCCACCAAGATCTCTGTCTTTAATCACGATGTGAAGCTGGTAAATCCGCAATTCACCCTCACTTCAGATACGTTGGTATACAATACCGAGACCAAGATCACCAATATCCTGGGACCTTCGGATATTGTGAGTGAGAACAACCATATCTATTCGGAGCTGGGATTTTACAATACTCTTACCGAACAGGCCGAATTGCTCAATCGCTCGGTGCTGACCAATGAAGGTAAGAAACTGACGGGAGACAGTCTCTTCTATGACCGCGTCGCAGGCTATGGAGAAGCTTTTGACAATGTAGTCATGAATGATACGGTCAATATGAACATGCTGACGGGGGATTATTGTTATTACAACGAGATGACGGAATACGCCTATGCAACCAAAAGGGCGGTAGGTATTGATTATTCACAGGGAGACAGCCTCTATATTCATGGGGATACCCTGCAATTGAATACCTATTACCTGAATACAGACTCCATGTACCGGCAGATGAGGGCACATTATAAAGTGCGTATCTATCGTACCGATGTGCAGGGAGTGTGTGATTCGTTGGTCTTTGATAGCCGTGATTCCTGTCTGACCATGTATGAAGATCCGATCCTCTGGAATGAAGATCAGCAATTGCTGGGAGAAGAGATAAAGATCTATATGAATGACAGTACGATTGACTGGGCGCATATCATCAATCAGGCGTTGAGCGTGGAGATGAAAGACTCTGTCATGTACAATCAGGTGTCGGGCAAAGAGATGAAGGCCTATTTCCGGGATGGAGAGATGCATCTGATAGATGTGATAGGCAATGTGCTTATTGTCTATTACATGGAGGAGAGTGATGGCTCTCTGATCGGTATGAATACTTCGGAGACCAGCCTGTTGAATGTATACCTTCACGAACGGAAGATAGAAAAGATGGTGATGAGCCCCAAATCCAATGGAGTGATTTATCCCATGGATCAGAGACCTCCGGATAAGTTAAGGCTTCCGAGTTTTGCCTGGTTTGATTATATCCGTCCTCTGGATAAAGAGGATATATTTAACTGGAGAGCGAAGAAGGCCGGAGAAACACTGAGAAAGAGTACCCGGCAGACTACGACCAACCAGGGAAGAGAACGAATTTTAATGAGATAGTATTATGGCAATATTTAAAAACAGAATGCCCCGTCGCTTCAATCATCAGTACATTTATGTAAATGAGCGGAAAGAGAAGCTGAAAAAGATGGAAGAAAGTGCCAAGCGTGAATTGGGAATGGCACCGCCCAAGGAGTTCTCTCCGGAAGACATCCGTGGCAAATTTGTAGAGGGTACTACTCACCTGAAAAGAAGAAAAGCAAGCGGTAAGCAGCCATTGCATATAGGAATTATAATAGTGATCATAGGGCTATTGATATTTCTCTGGCATTATTTGCAGACCGGGAGCTGGACATTCTGACCAAGCGAACTGTTTTATGGCCTGTCTGAATGAAAATATTTCTTCTCCGACAGGCTGTTTCATATACGACTGACTTTATTTATGAGCGATATTATCCAATTATTGCCGGATTCGGTGGCCAATCAGATCGCTGCCGGAGAGGTAATACAGCGTCCGGCCTCTGTTGTAAAAGAACTTGTAGAGAATGCAATAGACGCTGAAGCACAACACATACATGTATTGATCGCGGATGCGGGGAAAACCTCCATTCAAGTGATCGATGATGGAAAAGGTATGTCAGAGACAGATGCAAGGCTTTCGTTTGAAAGACATGCTACTTCTAAGATACGGGAGGCCTCTGACCTGTTCCGGTTATATACCCTCGGATTTCGCGGAGAAGCGTTGGCATCTATTGCCGCGATTGCTCAGGTCGAACTCAAGACACGGCAGGAAAGCCGGGAATTGGGTACGAAGATCGTTGTGTCTGGTTCACGGGTAGAAAGCCAGGAAACCATAGCTACTCCGAAGGGAAGCAACTTCTGTGTAAACAACCTGTTTTTCAATGTCCCTGCCCGGCGGAAATTCCTGAAGTCAAATACCACCGAACTGAGCAATATACTGGCTGAGTTTGAACGGATCGCACTGGTCCATCCGGAGGTGGCGTTTGCGTTGTATAGCAACGATACGCAATTGTTCAACCTGCCGGTTTCTCCGTTGCGGCAACGCATCCTGAATATCTTCGGTAAGAAGCTCAATCAGCAGCTTCTGAGCGTGAACGTAGAGACAACCTTGATCCGTGTCTCCGGCTATGTGGCAAAGCCCGAAACCGCACGTAAAAAAGGAGCCCATCAGTTCTTTTTTGTCAACGGACGCTATATGCGGCACCCCTATTTCCATCGGGCGGTGATGGATGCTTACGAACAACTGATCCCGGTCGGAGATCAGATCTCCTACTTCATCTATCTGGAAGTAGAACCGGGTAATATTGATGTGAATATTCATCCGACAAAGACAGAGATCAAGTTTGAAAATGAACCGGCCATCTGGCAGATCCTGTCGGCGGCCGTGAAAGAAGCGTTGGGAAAATTCAACGCCGTTCCTTCCATTGATTTCGATACGGAAGGAATGCCTGATATTCCTGCTTTTGAGCAGAGTCAGCCGGTAGCACCTCCACAAGTGCATATAAATAAAGATTATAATCCTTTCAAGGCAGGATATAGCCGCCCTGAAGTGAATTGGGAGGCTTTGTATAGCGGAGTGGAACGAGCCAGTAAATTGAATCAGCAGGGACAGGATGTGACAGATCCGGACCTGAGTCTGGATCTGGGATATTCTTTGCCGGATGCCGCAGGAGAGGGAGAAACCGCAGAGTCACCCACTCTTTCTACACTAGAGGCCGGCTCAGAAAAGGGGACACAGCATTTGCAATTCAAGGGAAGATACATCCTGACATCTGTGAAGTCCGGGCTGATGCTCATCGACCAGCATCGTGCTCACATCCGGGTGTTGTTTGACCGGTATATGATACAGATCCGGGAAAAGCAAGGGGTATCCCAGGGAGTCTTATTTCCGGAGATCCTGCAACTTCCTCCTTCCGAAGCTGCCGTATTAGTGGATATTATGGGCGAATTGACTTCCATTGGATTTGAACTGACAGATCTGGGTGGAGGTAGTTATGCTATCAACGGAATTCCTGACGGTATAGAGGGATTGGATCCGGTCACTCTGATCGGAAATATGGTTCGTACGGCCATGGAGAAGGGGAGTGATGTCAAAGAAGAGGTACAGCAACTGCTTGCCCTGACACTGGCAAAAGCTGCCGCTATCGTGTACGGCCAGGTGCTGAGTGATCGGGAGATGTCGGGGCTGGTGGATGATCTTTTTGCCAGTGAGACTCCTAATTATACGCCTGATGGCAAAACAATCCTGAGTACTATCCGTGAAGAGGAGATGGATAAAATGTTCAGATAAAAGAAATTTATAGAATAAATAAATGTGACAAAGCCCGATGGACCTGACAGTATCTGTTGGGCTCTTTTTATTTGCTTGAAGCCGTCTCCGTATAGTAATTACCTGCTCAGGAAGCTTTCCTGCTGATAATAAGAAACTTTACTTTTGGCTTAAAAATACATTTTTTCAAAACCTTTTAGTCGAATAGGTGTTATTTAGTTAGTTTCAATCAAAAAAGGAATTTAATAACCACTTTAACGATTTTAAAAAAGGTATATGAAAAAGATTCTACTGGTGCTGGCGTTGGCCAGCTTGACTTCTGTTGCTGCTATGGCACAGACTTACTCGGGCTATGAGAATGCTACGGGTGACAAATATGAGGTATTTACCAATAGCTTCGGTAGCAACTGGTTCTTCTCTGTTGGGGGAGGTGCTTCGATGCTTATAGGAGACTATGATGTACAGGGAAAATTTGGCAAACGTATTAGCCCGTATGTAAGTGCTTCATTAGGTAAATGGTTTACTCCGGGTTTGGGATTGCGTTTGCAGTACAGTGGTCTGAAAGCGACTGGTTTCACTTATGACCGTAACAACCCCTATGTGCGCGGTGGTCTGCAATCTTCTGATGATCTTCAGAATGGTGGTAATATCTACAAGCACAGATCGAGCTACATGAACTTGCATGGGGACATCTTGTTCAATCTGAGTGCGATGCTGGGTGGATACGATGCAAATCGTGGCTATGAATTTATTCCTTATCTGGGTGCCGGTTGGGTACACACTTTCTCCAAACCCAATGCTGAAACATTCTCTGTGAATGCCGGTATTATTCATAAGTTCCGCCTTTCCAATTCATGGGACCTGAATGTGGAGATGAGTGCTATGGCTACGGAAGACAGATTTGATGGTGATGTGAATGGAAGCAGACTGAGAAGATACGATGCCGTATTGAGCGTATCGGCAGGTCTGACCTATTACTTCTCTCCCCGTGGTTTCCGCAAACCTGTTCCTGCACGTCAGTTGATCTCCGAATCTGAACTGCGCGATCTTCGTGACCGTATGAACAGACTCTCTATGGAAAATCAGAGCCTGCAAAATCAACTGGATGAATGTAACAGACGTCCGACTGTGGTTGAAAGACCTGCTGTGGTATCTGTAAACGCTCCACGTGCCGTATTCTTCAAGATCAATTCGTCTACTATTTCTCCGCAGGGTATGCTGAACATTGAGTTCCTGACCAATGTACTGAAAAACAACCCGGCTATGAAGGTGAAAGTAACAGGTTATGCTGACTCTCAGACAGGTAGACCTCCTTACAACCAGAGCTTGAGTGAAAGACGTGCTGCTGCTGTTGTAGATGCTATGGTAAATCGTTTCGGTATCGATCGTAGCCGCATCAGTTCTGAAGGTGATGGTGGTGTGAATACATACAACCCATATTACCTCAACCGTCAGGCTTACATCGAAGTGGTTCAGTAAGCAAACTGATAGATATAAAAAATCCTGCCAACTCTCCGTGGCAGGATTTTTTTTATTCTTACTTTTCAGATGGACGAGTCCAGTCAAATAGAAAGGAACGGCAGAAGCGTTGCCTGCCTGTTTATTTACGGAATCCCATGATCTCTCTGACCTCTCTCATGGTGCGTGCCGCACTTTCCTGTGCTTTCTCAGCACCCATGCGGGCTACTTTATCCAACAGTTCCTTATTGGCCGAATACTCTTCGATGCGTTCGAGAATAGGTGCATTGAATGCGGCAATGTCCGCAGCCAGTTGTTTCTTCAGGTCTCCGTACCGGATGGAGCAATCGTTCCATTTCTCCTCAAAATAATCGTAGGTATCCCGGGTGGATACAATATCCAGGAAAGTGAAAAGGTTCCGGATCACTTCCGGTTTTTCGCTATTCGGTTCGGTAGGTCCCGAGTCGGTCACTGCTTTCATCACTTTTTTCCGGATCGTTTCTGCATCGTCTTTCAGGTAGATGCAGTTTCCTTCCGATTTTCCCATTTTACCACTGCCATCCAGACCCGGTATCTTCACAGCTTGTTCTGATAAAGAGAAAGAAGCGGGTTCAGGAAACAATTCTACGTTGTACATGGAATTGAAGCGACGTGCGAATTTACGTGCCATTTCCATGTTTTGTTCCTGATCTTTTCCTACGGGTACTTTGACCGCTTTGTGAATGATGATATCTGCAGCCATCAACGTGGGATAAGTCAGAAGACCTGCATTCACATTGTCCGGCTGTTTGCGGGCTTTTTCTTTGAAGGAGGTCGTACGTTCCAGTTCGCCCAGATACGCATTCATATTCAGGTAGAGGTAGAGTTCCAATACCTCTTTTACATCGCTTTGCACGTAAATCGTCGCTTTCTCCGGATCAAGTCCACAGGCCAGATACTCCGCCAGTATCGTGCGCGACCCCTGTACAATATCTTCAGGCTTCGGATTGGTCGTCAGAGAATGCCAGTCTGCTATGAAAAAATAGCAGTTATATTCGTTCTGTAATTGCAGAAAGCTTTTTACTGCTCCGAAATAATTACCCAGATGCAGATTTCCTGTGGGTCTGATCCCACTTACAACGGTTTCCATGATGGTATATACTTTTGTTTTTATTGGGTGCAAAATTACAAAAAAGATATGGAATACGGCAGCCCATTGAGGATTATGTCTTTGCCTGTATCTGCCTGCACTCAAGCCCATGGCTGACAAGTGTTATGTCTATGGTATTTT
>DALZBD010000214.1:0-6762 GCA_031977515.1 Bacteroides sp.
TTTTGTAAGTGCTTTATTTGATATTCCCGAAGGTGGGCCATCTTGGGCTTGAACCAAGGACCTCCAGATTATGAGTCTGTTGCTCTAACCAACTGAGCTAAAAGCCCGAACATCCTTCCTTGTAGGATTGTAGTGCAAAATTAAGGCATTTGCCCGAATTATGCAAGGATTTTATGCTAAAAACTGTTGATAACAGTTTTCAGAACTTGTATTTCCGTTTGGGATTTCTGGGAAACCACCCCTTTTTTACCCGTTCTTCCTGTTCGAATATCTCTTTGATCGTCCAGAAAGAGGAGAACCCAAATACTCCGCATAATGATGCCAGAATGATATTGTCTGTCCAGACAGAAACTCCTATACCTATTATCCCCAATACCAGGAATATCCACCAGCACCGGGTACCCCAGTAATATTCGGCTTTGACCACGACAGGATGGAATATGCCGATGATCAGGAACGTACAGATGCCGATAAAGATGCCGGCAAGATGATATTCACTTAAAAATTCCATCTTTTATTTCTGTATACGGATGGGTATTTCTTTTTTGATGCTTTGTTCCAGAGAGATCAGTGTTTCTGTCGCGGTCACTCCCGGGATCTCCTGCATCTTGTTGTTGAGCAGATCCATCAGGTGTTCATTGTCACAGGCATACAGTTTGGTCAGCATCGTATACGGACCGGTTGTGAAGTGACATTCAACAATTTCCGGGATTTTCTGCAACTCTTCCACAACGGATTTGTACATGGATCCTTTTTCCAGTTTGATCCCGACATAGGTACAGGTACGGTAGCCCAAAGACTTTGGGTTGACGTGATAACCCGACCCAACAATAACTCCCAGATCGATCAGACGCTGTACGCGTTGATGGATGGCTGCGCGGGAAACTCCGCACTCGGCAGCAACATCTTTGAAAGGGATGCGGGCGTTCTGGGAAATGATATCCAGGATCTGCCTGTCCAGATTGTCTATTTTTTCCATAATCATTCTGTTAATACGATTTTTCAGTTTTATCAAATAGTAAGCAAATATATAGAATTATTTTAATTTCGCTCTGATTATGGAAGAAAAAATAAAAAATGAGATGCATAATGATATGCATCTCATTTTTTTTCCTTACTCCGGAGAGTGGGAGGAAGATCCGTGGATCTTATTTTTCGATACCTACCAGTTCCACTTCGAAGATCAGTGTAGAGAATGGTTCGATCTTTCCGGTGTTGCGGGCTCCGTAGGCGAGTTCCTGAGGAATGTAAAGCTCCCATTTCGACCCAACAGGCATCATGGTCAACGCTTCTGTCCATCCAGCGATTACGGCATTGGCACGGAAGGTGGTGGGTTCGTTGCGGCTGTATGAGCTGTCAAACTCTTCTCCGTTGATCAATGTACCGCGATAGTTTACTTTCACGCGTGAGGTGTTTTCCGGAACTTCTCCTTTGCCCTGAGTGATGATCTTGTACTGAAGTCCGCTTTCGGTAGTGATCACGCCTTCTTTGGTCTTGTTCTCAGCCAGGAATTTCTCACCGGCCTCTTTGTTTTCACCATACTGTTTTTCCAGTTCTTTGGCTTTTACCTCTTCCATCTTGCTTTGTGAGTAGGCCTGTGCCATTTCTACAGTCATGATACCTTGTTGTTCGAGTGTACCTGTGATGAAAGCAGCCATGAAGTTGTCGCGGCTGATTGTCTGGGTAGAGTCTTCACCAAAGATCTCCCGGTTGATGTTGGGGATGATCTGGTTGCCGATCTGTTGTCCGATCTGCAGACCTGCGATGTACGCTTTTTCTTTTTCCGAACTCTTCTTCGCACCTTCGTTCAATCCTTTGATAAACGCATCCATGTAAGTGGTGTCTATACCCAACTGACGGATCAGGTAAGGTTTCAGGCCATTGGTTTGTGCCAGACCGATAGAATACGCCAATGTATCCAGATCGGTTTTTAAGTTAGCTTTGGGGCTTTGTGCTGTGCATGAGAACAGAGTTGCTACAACAGCAGCTGCCATAAAGAAAGTTACTTTTTTCATTGTTGCTTTACATTTATAGTTACAATACTTCTAATAATTCTACTTCAAATATAAGAGTGCTGTGAGGAGGGATCATTTCCCCTGCTCCCTGTGCACCATAGCCCAGGTCGGAAGGGATATATAATTTCCATTTGGAGCCTTCCGGCATCAGCTGCAGGGCCTCTACCCAGCCCGGGATCACCTGGTTGACACCGAAAACAGCGGGTTGACCGCGTTGCACAGAGCTGTCAAAAAGAGTTCCGTCGATCAGCGTGCCTTCGTAATGGCACTTCACTTTATCGGTTGCGGCAGGCTTCTTTCCGTTGCCTTCCCGTATCACTTCGTATTGCAGTCCGCTGGGCAGGGTAACTATGCCTTCGCGTTTTCCGTTGTTTTCCAGGAAAGACCGGCCTTGTTCTATATTGGCTGCATGGATGTGTGCTTCCATCTCTTCGAAGTATTTGTTGACGATCTCACGGGCCTCTGTATGGCTGATCGTTGGTTCATTGCCATTCAATACATCTTTGATCGCTTGTGCGAAGTCTTCTACCGCGATGTTCTTAGCACCCATGCTCAACAAATTCTGGCCAATACCCAGGCCAATAGCGTAGCTGAATTTATCCATATTATATACGTTCGGGATTGGACCGGAAAATTCTACATATTTAATATCCGGTTTATTCTTAAAGTTAATGAATCGCAAAAATAGGGGTTTTATTTGAAACCTTCTTCTTTTTATAATTTAATTTTTCTTATAGGGAGGAACTTGTATATGTACATTGCCGGAAAAAGATCTTTTTTTAGACATCAGAACCAAAGAACAGATATTTATTTTGTAATTTGTCTTCAGAATATGAAATTCTTTTGTTCTTATGTTCTTCTGTCTTGTGATAAAATTCGACTTTCCTTATATTTGTAGAATATAGGATGCGCCTTAGCATAGCTGAAGTAAACTTCGCTCTGCATTCAGCTTTCACTATATTTGTAGAATATAGGATGCGCCTTGGACAAGTTCAAGCAAGCTTGACTTGCCTCTCAGCTTTCACTATATTTGTAAAAAACATTGTCTTTTCCGGGTATCAGCACTGGTAGTGGGAAAAATATAAATCAATTCGTATGAAACATATCGTTGTATTATCAGGAGCGGGAATGAGTTCCGAAAGCGGGATCCATACATTCCGGGATACCGGTGGATTGTGGGAAAAGTATCCGGTGGAGCAGGTGGCTACTCCGGAAGGGTTTGCCCGTGATCCAGAGCTGGTACTTCGGTTTTACAATGAACGTCGCAGGCAGCTGTTGTCGGTACACCCCAACCGGGGGCACGAGATCCTTGCGGAGTTGGAGCGTGATTTCCAGGTGACCGTCGTCACTCAGAATGTGGACAACCTGCATGAGCGCGCGGGTAGCACAAAGGTTGTTCACCTGCATGGAGAGTTGATGAAAGTGTGTTCGAGCCGCGATCCTCACGATCCCCGTTATGTCGAAGAACTATCCGCAGATCGCCTGGAGATCCGGGTTGGTGATAAGGCAGGGGATGGCTCACAACTGCGGCCTTTTATTGTCTGGTTTGGAGAGTCGGTCCCTGAGATCGAGCGTGCTGCGGATGTGGTGGCACAGGCGGATATTCTGGTGGTGATAGGTACTTCACTCAACGTATATCCGGCTGCCGGACTGTTGCACTATGCACCGGCAGATACTCCCATCTATCTGATAGATCCGAACGATGTACAGGTAGCTGCTTCGCGTCCGGTTCATTACATACGCAAAGGAGCTTCGGAAGGTATGGCTGTATTGAAGGGGTTATTGGCCGGGTTTAGTGATCAACCGGATCACAAACCAGAAATGAAACCATAGGGTGCTCAGGATGCCGTAGTATGTGCACATAATATGGAACCGCTCTACCAGCGAAGCTTTGCGATGCGCTGTAGTCATACCCTCATGCAGATAGTCTATCAGGGTGAGATGTGTGTTGTGAAGACTCTTTGCCTGTTTCATGATGCGGATGCACCAATCAAAGTCTGCCGAATACCGGAACTTCGTGTCATATTCAGGAGCCAGTGTACGTCGTGGAAAGAAAGCTTGATGGCACACCACCATGCCCTGGCGGAAACTCTTCCAGGTAAGATATTTTGGAGCGGAAAGACGACGCATACGCAGGAAATTTCTTTGCTCATCTACAAGAGCTGTCTCTCCGTAGAGGATATCCGGCCATTCCTCCTCCGGAAGGGAAGCTACCATCTGCCGCAGGGTTTCCGGGGCATGAAATGTATCTCCGGCGTTTAAGAAACACAGGTAGTCGCCCGTAGCCAGGGACAATCCTTTGTTCATGGCGTAGTATATACCTTTATCGGGTTCGCTGATAAAGGTCTGTATGTGTTGGCGATACTTCTCTATGATCTCTGGGGTACTGTCCCGGGAGGCGCCGTCTACCACGATGTATTCTATCTCCGGATAGGTCTGTGAAGCCACACTGCGGATGGTCTCTTCCAGGTGCGTTGCCGCATTGTAAGTGACTGTAATAATGGAAAAGCGGGGAAGTCGTTTCTCAGGCATGGCTTCCGGTGATCTGGTTGTAGATCTCTATGTACTTCTTGGCAATGGTGCGCTCCGAATAGTTGCTGACGACTTTTCGTGCGGCCTGTTCGGAAAGGAGGGCATACTCAGACTCGTCCAACGTCCAGTGTATGCCGTTGGCCAGGTCTTCGGTCGATTTGTAGTTTGCTACATACCCGTTGTGCAGGTGATCGATCATCTCGGGTATCCCTCCTGTGTGGAAGCCTACACAGGGAGTTCCGCAAGCCATGGCCTCCATGATCGTATTGGGCAGATTGTCTTCCAGGGAAGGAATCAGAAAAAGATCCACTGCATTGTAGATATCGACCAGATCGTGTTCGTTGTTGACGTAATGGAGCGGATATACCGGGAAGGGGAGCAGTTCTTCGAGCTGTTGGGACTGCTTGCCGAAAACGACAATGGCAAGCTGGTCTTTGTATGCCGGATATTTCTCCGTCAGCAGTTGCGACGCTCCGATCAGATAGTCTATTCCTTTGCGTTTGTCTGTGATCTTTGCCGATCCGAAAAGGATGAGTTTCTTATCCTGGGGCAGTTTGCATCGGGTACGCGCCTGTTGTTTGTTGCCCGGTTTGAAAAAGTTTGTATTGATGGGGTTGGGAATGCTTTCAATACGCTTGCCCAGCAGAAGACTACTTTGGGATGCCACCTTTTTCAGCCATTGGCTGCAGGTGACAAATGTAATATTGGCCTCTTCGTACAATTTCTGTTTTTTGTGAAACACCTTCCACGAAAGATCTTTGGTGCTGGTACCACCGTGCACAAACGGACAGGAATCGCATTCCCGCTGATAGCGTGTGCACTCTCCCGAGTAGTGGCAAATGCCTGTACAAGGCCACATATCGTGCATGGTCCAGACTACGGGTTTGCCCGCATCCAGTATCTTTTGTATGTTTTTCAGAGAGAGCAGTCCCTGATTGATCCAATGCAGGTGAATGACATCTGCCTGCTGAAATTCGGGCAATGAGGTGATGTCACTGCCTATGTTGGCAATGTCTATGGCATACAGGTCTTTTTTGCTGAATCGGTTGGTGGCCCAGATCACGACTCTTTCCCATAGAAAATTCCACAGGAGTCGCCAGCTGTTTTCCATGACAACCACACTGACCTGATCCGTCTGTTTGTCCCTTACCAGCAGTTTTGCCTTGATCCCGTTATTTTTCAGTGCTTCCATCAGCCGGCTGGCTGCGATGGCAGCTCCTCCGGTACGTTCGGAAGTATTGATCAGAAGTACTCTCATTCCCTTACATCTTTCTGCAAAAATAGCGATTTTAGAGGGATGAGAAGGTAAAATAAATCTTTTTTTGGAGATTGCACCTTGATTTTGCATTATCTTTGCTTTCTATAGTAAAGATATTCCTATGGCAGACAAGATGGTACGATTTTTTGGAAATTTATTTCAGAGTCTTTTGAGCATTGTAAAAGTTGTACTCCAATCTAAGCGGGCTACTGCTCTACCGGAAAACTTCAGGAATAAAGAGGAACTGGTGATCCTGGCCAACGGGCCTTCTTTGAATAAGACCCTGGAAAATGCGGCAGATTTTATAGCGGATAAAACCCTGCTGGCTGTCAATATGAATGTCCTCTCCCCGGTTTATGAAAAACTGAAACCGGAACTCTATGTCATTGCCGATCCCTCTTTCTGGACGGTTGGCGAGAAGACCATACAGCTTTTCGGTACACTGGCAGAGAAGACCACCTGGCCCATTCATCTGTTTGTTCCGGCGCGTGCACTCGTAAATAAAGAGTGGAAGCCCATGGTAGATAAGAATCCCAATATTCATGTATGCATCTACAATACGACCCCTGTGGAAGGTTTTCAGTCGTTGTGCAATTGTATGTTTCGCAGGGGGTGGGGAATGCCCCGGCCTCATAATGTATTGATACCTTGCATTACGTTGTCGTTGGACATGTCTTTTCGTCGTATCTATCTGGCAGGTGCCGATCATTCCTGGCTGCCGCAGATATCCGTCTCGGATCAGAATGAAGTACTGATGCATCAACAGTATTTTTACAATCAGGGAAATTCACAGGCCGAAAAAGCTTTGGTCTCCACCCAGGTGACAAGGCATCTTTATAACGAACTCTATCATCTCTACACAACATTCAAAGCTTATTTTATATTGGATGCCTATGCCCGGAGTCTGGGTAAAGAGGTGATCAATATCACTCCGGGCTCTTATATAGATGCGTTTAA
>DALZBD010000215.1:0-6754 GCA_031977515.1 Bacteroides sp.
AGCGCTATAGCCAACAAAGTATTGAGTATAGAACTCATTGGCATACAAACGATAGTCGGATTCACTTCTCCAATAGATCTCATCGTTACTTTTTGTCATTTCGGGGCGGTTAAGAATATCATCACAACCCACAAATGTAAGTGTCAATAAAATGACTAGTATGTATCTATAATTTTTCATTGCTATTTATATTTAAAAGTTCAACTGAACACCTAAAGACACTGATTTCATGGTAGGAGCCCCTACACCTGTTCTACCGGAATTGTAGTTTGAATCATTAAACATAGAAAAACCCTGTACTTCTTCCGGGTCAATAGGAAGCCCGTTCAGTTTATCAAAAGTCAGGAAGTTTTCCAATGCCAGGTATACACGTGCTTTTTGAAGATAAGCTTTACGAAGTAAAGGCTTGGGAAGTGAATATCCGAAAGTGATATTCTTCATTCTCAGATAGGACATATTCAGTAAATAGCGAGTCTGGATTTGCATTCCATAAGCTGCATCTGAACCGGCCAGATTATAAGGGCGTGGATAAAAAGCATCCGTACGATCTTCTCTCCAGTAGTCTCCAGCAATGGTCTGAGGCATAGCACCATCCGAAGTATTGAACCCTGGAATAGCCAGGAATCCGCTTCCCCAGACATGTCGTTTTCCTATTCCCTGGAAGAATACAGAGAAATCAAAACCTTTGTATTCAGCACCTAACCTGAATCCATATTCATATCTCGGCGAAGAATTGCCTATCACCTTGCGATCTCCCGGATCTTCTACTGTGCCTGCACCAGGACCAATCTCTCCATCGCCGTTCAGATCTACAAATCTCACATCTCCGGGACCGAATCTGAAATTACCACTTTGAAAATAATCCTGATACACTCCTTTCGGGTCCTTTAATTTATTGACGATTTTGGCTCCATCAGTACCTTCCGGGACTTCTACTCCATTCAATGCCCAGGTAGTTACGATCTGGTCTCCATCCCATACAAAATCATCCTTCTGATACAGCCTGTCCGTTACATATCCCCAGATTTCCCCTATTTTCTTTCCTACATAATAACTACTGATTACGCGCGTATCACTGTATGCAGTTATTTCAGTAATATTATCAGATAACATGACCATACCATTTACAGACAGACCGTTATTGAAACGATGGTTATAGTCAAGAGAAATTTCCCATCCTCTGGTTCTGAGCGAACCCAGATTTTGCTTGGGAGCACCTGTACCATATGCCAGGGTAACGTCAGCACCAGGCACAATCATATTTTTAGTATCTCGTTGATACCAGTCGAAGGTAAGCCCCAGTTCACCGTTCAGGAAGCGTGCGTCCAAACCAATATCCAGCGTTTCAATATCCTGCCACGTAATATTCCGGGCTACAGCTGCCGGAGGTCCTGCATAGAACAGTTTATTACCATTGGCATCCAGATAATTGATATTGCCGACAGTGATGGTAGGAATGTATAAACTGTTGGGAACAGTCTGGTCACCAATACTTCCCCAGGAAGCTCTTACTTTCAGAGACGACAGTGTAGGTTTACTCCATTCCATAAAAGCCTCTTCGCTTGTACGCCACCCGACAGAGAAAGAGGGGAACCATCTCCATTTCAAATTATCCGGAAACTTCGATGTACCATCATACGTTAAATTTGCTTCAAATAAATACCTGTCTTTGAACGCATAGTTGATACGACCAAAATAACTTAGCTGAGCATCCCAGACAAAATTTCCTCCCGACGTTTGCGTACCTACAGCCAGTGCAAATTGAGGATTATTGATGTCTAATAACTCTGTCTTTTGTGACCAATTATTTGTGCTATCGTAAGTCACTCTATGCATACCCAACAAGAACTTAAATACATGATCGCTATTTAATTTCCAGTCATAAGTAGTTGACAGATTCCAGGTATTACGCACAGATTTTTGTGAGAGACGATATACATGGTCCGGATTAGCGCCGTTTGCGGTGTATTGATAATAATTTAACATATAGGCTGGCATAGCACCCTGTACCGAAGAGGAAACCGTTTGCCCTGCATTGTTTACATACATACGGTTTCCCTCTGCATCATTTCTGGGAACAGCCGCTACCCAAGAATCTGCTGCTGTAAATTTTGTACCAGGCTGCCAGATAATATAGTCATTTTTAGCATGGGTATAATCTACATCGAATCTCCAGTCTTTAGTCAGATGGATGGTCGTCCCTATATTTACACTTGTATAATCATTGGTACGTTTGGCTGTGTTAGCCATTAATATTTCCGAATGAGGACTACGAATGATATGATCGTTCTCATCGTATCCCATAGGCATCGTAGGCCCCCAACGATACAGATACAACCAGGGGTCTGCGGTACTTGAACTGGTCGCATAAGCATATCTTTTCTCCCGGGTTGAGTACATGGCACCAGCTCTTACAATAATGTAGTCATTGATTTCCGTATTCAACCTCAATGAACCATTGTATCTCTTAAAATCATCTTTCTGAGCCGGTTTCATGAGCCCTTTCTGGTCTACATACCCCAGGCCGATATTATACGTAGTTTTACTGGCTTTACCACTTATGGTAAGCGTATGAGTCATAGAGGGTGTCCACTCTTCAATCATATAGTCGTAAGGATCGAATGTCCGCAATCCTATTTTACGGTTAGCATCATCCACATACCAGTCACGCCCATATACATATGGATCTTTAGGGCCTAATTTACCACCGTAGTTTTTATCCCATTCTCTGGCTCTTTCTATACCTTCCTCAGTCATCAGAAAAAAGCCACCGGTAGATGTATTGCCTGCGTTTTTCATAGCCTGCACACTATATTCCAACGCATCTAATTTTCCCATCTCCATTTTTTTAGAGATATTCTGCCATGCAAAATTACCGGAATAACTGACATTAATTTTGTCTTGAGTGGCTCCTTTTTTGGTAGTTATCAGAATTACCCCAAATGCACCTTTTGATCCATAGATAGAGGCAGAGGCTGCATCTTTCAAAACAGAAATGGATTCGATATCATCGGGATTTACCATCAGTATTGAAGGAATTTCCACGTTATCAAGCAAAATAAGCGGAGAAGATCCCCCTTCAATGGAGCCTATTTGTCCACGGATCTTTATGGTTGGATCTGAACCAATCTCACCACTGGGTATGACAATATTAAGTCCGGGAGTAGTTCCTTGCAATCCACGCCCAACATCTGGTATGGGACGACCGCCAAGTGTTTTTTCTACATCTACAGTCGCTACAGATCCTGTCAGGTTTTCTTTCTTTTGTGTACCATATCCTACAACTACGACTTCCTCCAGTAACTCTGAATCTTCAAGTATCTTCACTGTCATATTACGGGTGGCTTTCACTTCTTGAGTTTTATATCCTACATAGGATACCTGAAGAGTAGCTCCCTCTTTTACATTTAGGGTAAAACGTCCGTTGATATCTGTAATGGTACCATTGGAAGTACCTTTTTCAATGACACTGGCACCAATCACAGCTTCACCATTGGTATCAGTGACTATCCCTGTAATAGCTACGGATTGTTGTTGCTCGGTGATACCGTATGAGGCTTCCGAAGGCGTCTCGATAGCCATCATTGTGCTGTTTCCCAGTAAAAACAGACCTGCTATAAACATAGAGGTCAGACGCGTATTATATACTACGCCTTTTCTTTTACGATCTTCATTCATACAAGACTGATGATTTAATTGTTTGTAATTCTTTGGTTTTTAATAACTAGGTAAGGATTAAATAGAATAGATAGTGGGTTGACTATCATATAGGTTTCTCATGTTTCATAGGCTTTTGCACTAATTTAAAAGGTTTATATAAAAGATTCTCAAGTTGTTTTGCGCTTACCAAGTTCTGATAGAACTTATGTGAAAAAGAAGCCAAAAGCGGCAAAAGACAATTCTGTATATTCAAAAAGTATCATGAGAAAGTATATTATGCCCTTTTTTCTATTTATAAAAAGAGTACAATCTCAAAAAATGCTATATATTTGTATCGAAATCCAAAATACCGTGATATGAAACTGATAGCAGAAAGTGGGTCTACACGAACAGAATGGGCACTTGTTGAAGATAATCATATCGTAAACAAAGTCTTTACTGAGGGATTGAATCCTTTTTTTCAGACAAGAAGGGAGATTAGTCGTAGTGTAAGATTGGGACTTCCTGAGTTCTTTTTTAAAAAGAAGTTAGAACAAGTTTATTATTATGGTGCGGGTTGTACTTCTCATGAAAAGAAAAATATCATGGGAGCTTCTTTGGTCGCACAGTTCAAAACTCCCATTCAGGTAGAAAGTGACCTTCTGGCAGCAGCCCGTGGGCTATTCAAATGTGAGCCGGGAATTGCCTGTATTTTGGGAACAGGTTCCAATTCCTGTTTTTACGATGGTAAGATCATCGTTAAAAACGTAAAAGCCGCAGGTTATATTCTTGGTGATGAAGGAAGTGGGGCTGCACTTGGAAAAGTCTTTCTTTCTGATGCTCTGAAAGGGCTGGCCCCTCAACAACTAACAGCCGATTTCTATGAAAAGCTCCGTATCACTCCCAATGAGGCGATGGAGTCTGTATACAATCGCCCTTTCCCCAACCGTTTTTTAGCAACTATCTCTTATTTCTTAGCGGATTATTTAGACAATGAGTATGTATATGATATACTCGTTAGAAACCTGAACGACTTTTTTACCAGAAGTGTATGTCAATACGATTATAAAAATTATCCCATCCGTTTTGTTGGGTCTGTAGCATATACTTATTCGGACATTCTTCGCGATGTAGCTTCGAGTTTTGGTGTTCAGTTGGATGTAATTGAAGAAACTCCTATGGCCGGTCTTGTCGAATTCCACTCTTTAAATATCGAGGAGCCTTAATTCTTACTTAAAAATCGTTTTCAATTCCTTATAGATCTATAAGATAGATCTGCACGTGCGCTATTTTGTGAATTTATATATATAAATATAAAAAAACACAAATTAGTGTTGCCAATTTCAAAAGAAAGTATATCTTTGTTTTGAAGTCATAAAAATACGCCTTTGTTAGATTAATATTTTGTATCTCTTAAGCCAACCAATCACTTCTGTTGAGACAAAAATATAGATATAAGAATAAGTTCTATCAGAACTACTTTAGACAATAATACTATAGAAATCGTAATGATTAAATCTTTTATTAATGTAATAACCGCCTATGAAACATGAAAGACCTTCCGGATAGCTTGTCTTAGCTATTTCGATCCTTACCTATTTCTTTTATATAAACCAAAGAATTAACAAAACAATTAAATCATCAGTCTTGTATGAATGAAGATCGTAAAAAAAGGCTACAGTATAGGTTCTTTACTGCATTGGCCATTATGTTTTTCAGTACCTGGAGTATAGATGTTGCTGCAAATCAGGCAGCGGGAACAACTCTGGTAGCTGAGAATGACGGACTATTACAGGCAAATCCTATAACAGGGATTGTTGTGGATGTAAACGGTGAAGCTGTGATCGGTGCCAGTGTTATTGAGAAAGGAACAACTAATGGTACTATTACAGATATCAATGGCCGTTATAATCTGAATGTGAACAATGGTGCTATTCTTCTTATATCTTATGTAGGTTATAAGCCACAGGAGGTAAAGTCGGCACAGAACCTACGCATTATTTTGAGAGAGGACAGTGAACTATTGGACGAAATTGTAATTGTTGGATATGGTTCTCAAAAAAGAGAGAATCTGACAGGAGCGGTAGCTACAGTAGATGTAGAAAAAACTTTGAGTGGGCGTCCAATTGCTGATGTAGGCCGTGGATTGCAGGGTACTACTCCCGGACTTTCGATTGTAATTCCCAGTGGGGAAGTAGGGTCTGACCCAACCATAAAAATACGTGGACAATTGGGCTCTATAGATGGAAAATCCGATCCATTGATCTTATTGGACAATGTAGAAATACCTTCCATTCAGATGATAAATCCGGATGATATCGAATCCATTTCGGTATTGAAAGATGCGGCTTCTGCTTCCATCTATGGAGCTAAAGCTGCTTTTGGTGTCGTTTTGATCACAACCAAAAAAGGTGCTAAGACCGAAAGTGTAAATGTCACTTATTCCGGAAATTTTGCCTGGCAAAATATTTCCAAGAAAATGGATATGGCGCGTCTGGATGGCATGGAATATTCTGTAGAGGCATTGGAACGTGTGGGTAGTGCGAAAGCCGGAGCTTTCTGGATGGTAAACCGTAGCAGCTATGAGCAGGCAAAAGCCTGGCAAGAGCAATACGGTGGAAAGATTGGTTCAAAAGATCCTGTGGTGTATGGTCGTGACTGGTATGTAGACGCGGAAGAAGATAAATACAGTATACGTACTTTTGATCCATACGATTACATGGTGCGTGAATGGGCACCCTCTATGAATCACAACATTTCTATCAATGGAAGAAGCGGACGTACCAATTATAATGTCGGTCTGGGATATCTGGAACAAAATGGGATGATGAAAGAGGCAAAACATGACGACTTTACCCGTTACAATGCTTCCATCCGTTTGAGTACAGATATAAATAAATACGTAACCGTAAAAGCGGGAGCTATTTTTTCAAAACGTAACAAGAGATATGCGTATGTAACCAGTGCTGCAACTGCCGACCCCTGGTTGTATATGTACCGTTGGGGATCCACTATGCCCTGGGGCTATGACGATCAGGGACTGGAGATGCGTAGTCCGGCTTCTGAGATCAGACAGGCCAATACAGCTAACATGGAGAATAACTATACCAATATA